>CALLVX010000156.1 GCA_938010765.1 uncultured Flavobacteriaceae bacterium
CGTGATGGCATTCGTGCCCTTTTAGAAAGTGAAGAAGATTTGAGAGTCATTGGCGAAGGTGCTGATGGTGCTGAGGCACTTACCTTGGTACAAGAGAAAAAACCTGATGTATTGATTATTGACATTCGCATGCCAAAAATGACAGGTATTGAAGCGGTGCAGCGATTAAAAGCAGCGAATTCAGATGTGAAATGTATTATTCTTTCGATGCATGATTCTGAAGAATATATTTTGCAATCAGTTGCCGCAGGGGCTAAGGGTTATTTGCTAAAGGATACGGGTAAGGTTGAATTCATTAAAGCCATTCATGCCGTACAAAATGGGGGTAAATACTACAGCGGCGATATCTCTAATGTCTTGGTGAATAATTTACTAAAGCCAAGTGCGAAATCTGCGGAAAGCACAACTACAGATGTAAGAACTAGCAAGCCTTTTGATTTGACTAATAAGGAAATTCAGGTCTTAGAGTTGGTCTTGTCAGGACTTACCAACAAACAAATTTCCGAAAAACTTCAAAATAGCAAACGTACCGTAGAAACCCACCGCTTTAATTTAATGCGTAAAATGGAAGTCAAAAACCTGATGGACCTTTCTAAAAAGGCTCAGGAGTTCGGGTTGGTGTAATTTAAATCTTCGTTATTCATTTTGAGAATCATATTTTGATGCTTTAATTTTTAGTAATCCCCTAAAATAAAGGGCTACTATTACCATATTATTACTACGTATTACTACGTGTTTTTATAATTTGCATGTTACTGTTTGGTGCATTTCATCAAATAATTAAAGGATGCAAAAAAAGAAAACAGAAAAGACAATTTGTAGCTACTGTGGTGTAGGTTGTGGTATTTTGGTTGATGTCGATACCAAAGGCACTATCTCCGTAGAAGGAGACCTAGACTACCCTGCTAACAAAGGCATGCTTTGTTCTAAAGGGCGTAATCTAAATTATGTGGCCCAAGATACTAGTGACCGTATTTTGCACCCTGAAATGAGATGGAGTAGAAACCACCCACTTCAAAAAGTCACTTGGGATACCGCTTTTGAACGTGCGGCAGCTGTTTTTAAAAGCATCATTGCTAAACACGGTCCCGATAGTGTGGGGTTCTATGTGTCAGGGCAATGTTTGACGGAGGAATATTATCTCGCTAACAAGATTACCAAAGGCTTTATCGGTACCAACAACATTGATACCAATTCTCGCTTATGTATGAGTTCGGCGGTGGTTGGCTATAAGAAAACGTTAGGGGAAGATTCCGTGCCCATTTCTTATGAAGATATTGAACTTGCAGATACGTTTCTGATTGCAGGGGCAAACCCAGCTTGGTGTCATCCAATATTGTATCGACGATTAGAGCAAAGGAAAATCGATAATCCAGAGGTAAAAGTTATTGTGGTTGACCCCAGAAAAACACAAACAGCAGCCGCTGCGGATTTACATTTGCAAATTCTACCAGGTACCGATGTGATTCTCTTTAACGCGATTGCGCGTTGGTTGATTGACAAACGAAAGATTGATAAGAACTTTATTAAAAAATACACAGTCAATTTTGAAGCGGTAAAAGAATTGGCCTTTTCGCTTTCCATTCGGCAAGCGGCTGAGAAATGTGGTATTCCAGCATCTGAAATCCGTAAAACGGCACAATATATTGGTGAGGCGAGTAAGTTTCTGAGCATGTGGACAATGGGACTCAATCAGAGCGCGATTGGGGTTTCTAAGAATGTATCCCTTTTAAATTTATCCTTATTAACAGGTCAAATCGGCAAACCCGGTTGCGGTCCTTTTTCATTAACAGGACAACCCAATGCCATGGGCGGTCGTGAAGTAGGAGGGATGGCGAATCTATTAGCAGCACATAAAGATTTAGGGAATCCCATTCATAGAAAAGAAGTAACTGATTTTTGGGGAGGCAAAGAAATACAACCAAAACCCGGTTACACCGCTACCGAAATGTTTGATGCGCTAGATAGCGGCAAACTAAAAGCTATCTGGATTATTTGCACCAACCCAGCGGTGAGTATGCCCAACGCGAACAAAGTTGAGCGCGCATTAAAAAAAGCGGCTTTTGTAGTCGTCCAAGACATATCGCACAACTCAGAAACCACCAAATTCGCAGACTTGCTGTTACCAGCAGCTGGTTGGTTAGAGAAGGAGGGAACGATGACGAATTCCGAACGCCGTATCAGCTATTTACCCAAAGTAATCGACCCACCAGCAGAAGCTTTGCCCGATGTAGAAATCTTGTGGCGTTTTGCCCAATCGATGGGTTTTAAAGGCTTTGATTATGCAACCGCAAGTGAGGTTTATGATGAGCATTGTTTGTTGACCAAAGGGACTAATATTGATATTTCAGGCTTATCATATAGTCGCTTGAAAAATGAAGGTAGTTTTCAATGGCCTGTGCCACATGCAACGCATAAGGGCACGCCTCGTTTGTTTACCGATTTTGAATTCCATACCAATGATAAAAAGGCTCATTTCAATGCGCCACAAAGTTTGTATAATAGCTCAGAGCAAACGAATGTTGATTATCCATTAATCTTAAATACGGGTCGCGTTCGTGACCAATGGCACACCCGCACCAAAACCGGAAAAGTCAAACGTTTGTTGACGCATATTCCGCAACCCTATCTAGAAATCAATAAAATAGATGCCTATTTGAGAAAACTCAGAGAAGGTGATATCGCGGTGATTAAAAGCCGCAGAGGAGAAGTGCAGGTGAAAGTAAAAGTGAATTTAGACATTCGTGATGGTGTCGTTTTCCTTCCGATGCATTGGGGTAAGGTGTTGAATAATGATTTTGGTAGAGCGAATAATATCACCAATGATTTGGTGGACCCTGTATCCAAGGAGCCGGATTTTAAATATTGTGCGGTTCAGGTAGAAAAGTTCGTTAAACCAGAACAGAAAATAGTTGTTATTGGTGCTGGAGCAGCGGCATATCGCTTCATACAATCGTATCGTGAAAAGAATAAAAAAGATGAGTTACATGTCTTTTCCATGGAAAAAGACCCGTTTTACAATCGGGTGCTACTTCCTGAATATGTAAGTGATGAATTGTCATGGGAATCCCTAGAAAAATTAAAGAAAGGAGAACTCGAAAAGTTGCAAGTGCACTTACATTCCGGTATCGGAATTACAGCAATTGACGAAGTAGAAAAAACGGTTACCGATACGAACGGAATATTGCATAGCTATGGCCTACTTGTAATGGCTACGGGAAGTCGTGCCTTTGTGCCTAGCGATGTAAATATGAATATATTAGGCCGATTCACTATGCGTGAACGTCGTGATGCTGATAAATTAAAACAGTATTTACAGAAAACCAACCTGCCCGCTGAAGAACAACATGTGGTTATTGTCGGTGGCGGTTTATTAGGCTTAGAATTAGCTGCGGCTTTGAA
>CALLVX010000157.1 GCA_938010765.1 uncultured Flavobacteriaceae bacterium
ACTTGCCCTTTTCTGTTCATCCTGTGTATTTAACTTTGACCCTGGAAAAAAAGGGAACGGAGTTGTCACCACAGAAAGTCGCCCTATTTCAGGTGAATTCACGGAAATATCGGCCTCTGAAGGTCTTATGGTATATGTTACGCAGGCAGATGAGTTTGAAATTAAAGTAGAAGCCGATGAAAACCTGATCGAATTGATCGGAACGGACATCAAAAATGGCAAACTTAGCGTTCATGCCATTAAAAATATTGGTAGTGGTACCAAGAATGTATATGTATCCCTACCCGAGGTTACAGCATTAAAAGGTTCGAGCGGTGCGCATTTAAAAACTCAGAATACGGTAAAAGCAAGCGCTTTGGAAATAGATGGAAGCAGCGGTGCCATTGTGAAAGTCGACCTTGAAGCCGATGAGGTTGAAATTGATGGAAGTAGCGGAGCTAACTTGGCCATCTCCGGGGATGCCTCCGATGTAGACATTGATGTGAGCACTGGAAGTAATATCAGTGCCGGCAAACTTGAATCTCGAATTTGCCAAGCAGATGCCAGTAGCGGCGGTAACCTAAGCATTTATGTTTCTGAATCGCTGAATGCCGATGCCAGTTCTGGTGGTAACATTAGTTATTATGGGGATGCCTCCGTACAAAGCAAAAAGAACATTTCAGGAAGCATCGTACATCGAGACTAACTTAGAACAACCACAAACACTTTAAACCTTCGATTGCTACCATGTCGAAGGTTTTCTTTTTTGCATGAAGCGCTTTGGTTATCTTAGTAGCAAACAAGATAATTAATGCAAATACAACTTAAAAAGTATGTTTTACCCTTAAAATATACTTTTAGCATCTCGCGGGAGTCCCATGATTTTCAGGATTCATTGATCGTCTCGCTCTCTTTGGATGGAAAGACAGGGTTTGGAGAAGCAACGGCCAACCCCTACTACGCTATTTCCGTTGAAAGCATGATTGCCGAGATTCAAGAAATACAGCCTGAAATAGAAAACTTTGTGCTTGCTACCCCAGAAGTATTTCATCGTTTTTTAGTTTCTAAAGGCTTAACGAATTTTGCCATTTGTGCTTTAGACCTGGCAGCTCATGACTTATACGGCAAGTTACAGGGAAAACCACTTTACGAACTTTGGGGCACGAACATTGACCACTACCCTACCACTAACTATACTATAGGGATCGACACACCTGAAAAAATGGTGTTAAAGATAAAAGAAACCCCTTGGCCAATCTATAAAATAAAACTAGGTACTCCGAACGATGTTGCCATCGTAGAAGAATTAAGGTCCCATACCAACGCTATTTTCCGCATCGATGCCAATTGTGCCTGGTCTACCGAAGAAACCATTCGCAATGCTCCTTTGCTAAAAAAATTAGGGGTAGAATTCTTGGAGCAACCCCTTAAAGCAGATGATTGGGAGGGTATGGAGTATGTTGCCCACAACAGCGTTCTTCCGGTGATAGCCGATGAAAGTTGCATCGTTGAAAGCGATGTGGCCCGTTGTGGTCTATACTTTAACGGCATCAATATAAAACTAACGAAATGTGGTGGGCTTACCCCGGCACTGCGAATGATAAAAGAAGGAAAAGAGATGGGGTTGAAAGTTATGGTAGGTTGTATGACCGAATCTACTGTAGGTATTTCTGCGATAGCGCAATTACTTCCGCAATTAGATTATGTAGATATGGACGGCCCTTTGCTGTTAAAGGAAGATATCGCAGATGGGATTGAAATTCTAGAACAGGGCATCTTAAATTTTCCCGCCATACCCGGTAGTGGAGTACGTCTTAGATAATGGCAGATTATATTGATACTTTTCCGGGTAGGAAGCTGCATATAAATGGAAATCAGTATTTATATTTTGGTGGTACGGCGTATTTAGGACTTCAAACGGCTATTGAGTTCCAAAACTTATTTATTTCAAACATTAAAAAGTACGGTACAAATTACGGAGCATCGCGAAAATCGAACCTTCGTATCTCGATTTTTGAAGAGGTAGAAGCAACGCTAAGCAGTTGGGTCGGTAGTGAGTCTTGTACTACCCTGTCTTCTGGTTACTTGGCAGGACAATTCGTGGTGCGCCAAATGAGTGACCCCAAACATGGCCTGTTTTATGCTCCTAATACCCATTCGGCCCTGTTCGCTTCAGAAGCGAAATCCTATACCACCTTCGCTACCTTGAATATTGCCATCAGACAACACTTAGAAACGAAGCCTTCAAAAACTCCGGTAGTATTTTTGGATGCTATTGATTTTTCGGGTAATAACTTTCCCAATTTTGAGGCATTGCGCACTTTGCCATTAGATCAATTAATTTTGATTGTAGATGACTCGCATGGTATTGGTATCGTTGGTAAAGAAGGCGGTGGCGTATTCAGAAAGATCAACACATTTTCCCCAAAGGAGTTGATTGTATGTTGTTCTCTTGGAAAGGGTTTTGGTATACAAGCGGGTGCTGTTTTCGGAAGTAGCGCTCGAATCAAACAAATGACCGACTCTACCTTTTTTGGAGGTGCAAGCCCGGCTTCGCCTGCCGCCTTGGCAACTCTCTGCGAAGCAAAGGATATTTACCATAGAAAAAGGTTGCTTTTATCACAAAACGTGCGACGGTTCCTACAAGAAGTCCTAGATACTTCCCGTTTTCTTTATATGCCGCAACACCCGGCGTTCAGCTATAAAGATGCCGCATTGACACAGCATCTGAAAAAGGCCGGTATCCTGGTTACCAGCTTTCATTATCCCGATGAGAAAGCCGACCTAATGAGTCGAATAATTCTAAGTGCTTCCCATACCTTTGAAGATATTTCAAAACTTACAACGACCATTAATTCCTATAAATAATAATATTTTCTGATTTTATCGCTTATTTTTTGGTTAATCCATAAAATACAGACCTATATTTTATGAATTTGATAATTTAAATCGTATCTTTTTAATGTTCTCCATCTATTAACATAAAACACACGACCATGAAAAAACTAGTTGGTTTGATCTCACTTTTACTGGTCATGGTGCTGACCATGGCTTTAACATCCTCTAAAACCCAAAAAGAAGCTTCTTTGGAAGGTACTTGGGAGTTGGTAAATCGTTTCAATTACGAAGATCAGCGTATTTCAGATACCATTCCTAATACCAATGGTTATCGACAAGTAAAAATTTATAGTAAAGGAAAGGTAATGTGGACACGTTATTCTCCGGAAGATCCTGCCGAATGGTTCGGCTTTGGTTCTTATAAAAACACATCAGATGAATTAGAAGAACGTTTGGAGTATGGTTCTGGGGCAATGATGAAGATCGTTGATACTGTTCAGGTTTTTAAATTTGAACTTCATCTGTATTCAGATAGCTATAGTCAAATTACATTAGACGAGTCTGGGAATCGTACTTTCTCCGAAAACTATAGAAGAATAGACTAGGTAAATTCGTCCCAATAATAAAAAAGGGTCGCCCACCAAACCTGGTAGCGACCCTTTTTTAAGTAGCGCGCCTTAATTAGGCAACCGCTGCTTCAGTATCTACCGTTGCCAGGTAGCGTTCTGCATCTAAAGCTGCCATACAGCCCGTTCCTGCCGCCGTTACCGCTTGGCGATACTCCTTGTCTTGTGAATCGCCACACGCGAATACCCCTGGTTTATTAGTTTTAGTAGACTTCCCGTGGGTTATCAGATAGCCCGTTTCATCCATTTCTAACTGTCCTTTAAAAATATCGGTATTCGGTTTATGCCCAATCGCAATAAAAAGACCGGTTATAGCAATGTCTTCTTTGTTTTTTGTTTGATTGTTGACCATTCGTAATCCTTCAACCACCTGATCTCCCAAAACTTCATCTACTTCGGTATTGTAACGAACTTCAATATTCTTAAGGCTGTTAACCCGGTGCTGCATCGCCTTGGAAGCCCGCATATGATCTTTACGCACCAACATGGTCACTTTATTACAAATATTTGCTAAGTAAGAAGCTTCCTCGGCTGCGGTATCACCGGCCCCAACAATCGCTACATCCTGCCCTTTATAGAAAAAGCCATCACATACGGCACATGCAGAAACACCTCCGCCACGCAAACGTTGCTCACTTGGAATGTTCAAATATTTGGCCGTAGCACCTGTGGAAATAATAATTGTTTCGGCTTCTATCTTTTTATCATCATCGACGGTAGCAATATGAATTCCTCCTACTTCATCACTTAACTCTACCGCGGTAATCATACCAATACGTACTTCGGTACCAAAACGCTCGGCCTGTTGCTGTAATTGCACCATCATGGTCGGGCCATCTATTCCTTCCGGGTATCCCGGAAAATTATCTACCTCAGTAGTGGTGGTCAACTGGCCACCAGGCTCCATACCGGTATATACTAAAGGTTTTAAATCTGCCCTAGCTGCATAAATTGCAGCGGTATAACCCGCAGGACCTGAACCTATAATCAATGTTTTTACTCGTTCTATTTGCGCTGACATAGTTTAATTTCTTATGGTAAACGTTTGAATGACAAAAGTAGTTTTTTTACAAAAAAACTTACTTTTTAGTTATTAAAAGTTATAAGGAAATTTCGGCCCTACTCCGAAAAATCGATAAATCTTCCTCAAAGTATGTTTAGTCCCAAATTGTAGCAATTACTTTCAATTTTTGTTAAAATGATAGTTCAACGCGTTATAATATCCTATTTTGTGCAGTAAGGGTAGGTCATGAATTTATTTAAAATGATTCTTTTCTGAAAAAAATTGATTCGTTTTTGTCAAAATTGTTTAGAAAAGCAGTGAAATTTCATTTTTTAATCCCTAAATCATGACTAAATTTGACATTCGTTTTTAAACAACACTAACCGTGAGTAAAGTATTAAAAACAGTAGTAGTCGATGATTCGGGCATGCAGCTTAAAGTCATCTCTAAATTAGTAGAAAACCATTCAAGTCTTAACTTGGAGGGAATTTATGAAAATGGAGTGGCGGCAAGAGAGGGAATGCGCAACAATGACGTCGATTTGATACTATTGGATATTGAAATGCCCATTGTAAATGGGTTCGACTTTTTGGACGCTCTTGAAAATCGTCCGCAGATTATTATTATTTCTGGCAAGCCAGATTATGCATTGCGAGCCTTCGATTATGATGTAACGGATTATCTTCATAAACCCGTTGGTATCGATCGGTTTAATACCGCAATTCGGCGCGCTGTCGTAAACCATTCCCATGGCTTAGAAGAAGGGGTTCCACAAGATTACATTTTTGTGAATAGCAATCTACAGAAACGGAAACTTTTCATTGATCATATAAAATGGATCGAAGCCTTGGGAGACTATGTGAAAATCATTACTAAAGACGGTAAAATCTTGGTGCTGTCTACCCTAAAAGCTTTTCTGCAAAAGTTACCCGAGGATAAATTCTTGCGAATTCACAAATCATATGCCGTGAACGTGGAGAAAATTGATCGATTCTCTAGTACGAATGTGGAAATTGGAGATGAAAAAATACCAATGAGCCGTCTTCGTAAAGGAGAATTGGAAAAGGCACTGGCCGGAGCCTAACAAGCACTTTTAGCGCACCTCTAATGCAGCGATCATAGTTCCCCTGCTTGGGCGCACCTCAAAGGCTTCTAAATCAATATCGAATTTCACCTTGTACTCCTTCGTTGCTTTTTCCACAAAAGATTCTATGGCATCGCCATGAATAATATTTAAGGTACATCCACCAAACCCGCCACCCGTTTGGCGCGCTCCTAAAACATTCGCATCTGTTTTTGCAAAATCTACCAAAAAATCGGATTCCGGACAGCTTACCTCATACTCTTTACTGATTCCTTCATGCGCTTCGTAAAGTAACGTTCCTACTTTCTTAAGGTCGTTCGATTCTAGCGCCGCGGCAACCTCTAGCACTCGTTGGTTTTCAGCAACGATAAATGCGCATCTTTTATAAACAGTTTCATTTAAATGCGATTGACAATCCAATAACATTTCAACCGAAACATCTCTTAAAGTGTTGATTTCGGGATAAAACTCCTTTATAGTTTCTACCCCTTCCTCGCACTCCCTTTTTCGTACATTGTATTCACTTGTGGCCAAATTATGCGACACCTTGGTATTTAAAAGTACCAGTTTATAGGGTTCTAAATTAATTGGTATCATTTGACTTTTGAGCGTTCTACAATCCAATAAGATTACTTTTCCTGCCTCGCTCATTACCGAGGCGAATTGGTCCATAATACCACATTGAGTGCCCGCGTAGGTATGCTCGGCAATTTGCGAGAGTTGCACAATATCCAGTTTAGACAGTCCTAGGTCGAATAATTGGTTTAAACCAAATGCCAAACCGCATTCCAAGGCAGCCGAGGAACTAAGTCCCGACCCAGCTGGTAGATTGCTATGAATAGTACAATCAAAACCGCCTACCTTATCCGTTCTTTTAGAAATTTCGTTCAGTACTCCTAAAACATAATTTTCCCACTCTATTTCGCTTTTGGAAAGATTGGTCAAGTCTAATCGAAAACCTACATCGAAGCCTTTGCTGTAGATATTACAATCTTTCTCAGAGCCATTTCTCTGAAACTCGAAAATTATTTTTTTCTCAATTGCTGTCGGTAATACATAGCCCATATTATAATCGGTATGTTCTCCGATAAGGTTTATTCTACCTGGTGATTCAACAATTAATTCAGGATTAAAAGTATTTAAAAACTGCATTATTCTTTCTTTTTTTGTTGATTTTGACGTACCATTTCGACCGTGACAACAGTTCTAAACCCAAGATGCTCTTGAGCAGAATCCGTGCTATTCCCCATTCTGGCCGAGATTCGATAACTGGCGCAATAGGTATCACTGCAAAGGAAAGAGCCTCCTTTGATCACCTTTTCGCGCACATACGGGTTTTGAGCATTAAAAGGTGCATCTGGGCCAGGGGGATTTATGGCAATTTCATTTTTTGCGGCACGTTCACGATAATACTTATTATTATACCAATCACTTGTCCATTCCCATACATTGCCGGCCATATCATAAAGACCGTACCCATTGGGCCGATAGGATTTAACAACTGCTCTACCTTCAAAACCATCCTCTTTGGTATTCTCAATGGGAAACTGCCCTTCCCAGGTATTGGCCATTTTAGCTAATATTGATATATCTTCTCCCCAGGCATAGGTCGCGCCATCGCGCCCGCCTCTAGCGGCATATTCCCATTCTGCTTCCGTAGGTAAACGACGGCCTTCCCAGTCGCAATATGCAAGGGCATCTTCGTAAGAAATATGTACAACAGGATAGTGCTCCTTACCAATAATATCGGTTTCAGGGCCTCCGGGATGCCTCCAGTCGGCCCCGACGGACCATTGCCACCATTGCGAAAAATCATAGAGGTTGGGAAGGGGTTTTTTTGACTTTTTAAAGATTAAAGAACCCGGTTTCATTATGCTATCGTGGGGTTTGGCAGTCCCTTCGGGAACCTGCTTTTTCATCTCTTCCCAGTCTATTTCCTGCTCGGCAACCGTAATATAACCAGTTGCCTCAACAAAACGTTGAAATTGGTCGTTGGTTACTTCATCTATATCCATAAAAAAACCATCCACGGCTACTTTATGAGCGGGTTTTTCATGCGCCATTGCCAGGGTGTCTTTCGCCGCGGCCCCCTGCATTAATTCCCCCCCAGGAACCCAAACCATTCCTGAAGGTATTCCTACGTCAACGGGCTTTTGTTTTAGTACCCTTATTGTTTCCGAGATTTCTTCCACTTTGTTCGGAGCCATCTTCACAGACTTCTGGGGCTTTCCCTCAGGCCGATTCTGGCATGAAAAAAAAACCATGGAAATAACAAAAAGCAAAAAGGCTCTATGTATAAATTTCATAACATCGTTAAAATACGCAAGTGGTAAAGTTACTTCTATTTTTTAGTAAGCAACCCATCATTAATCAAGGGAATTTGAAAATTTTGCAATTCGGGACTTTCGCGCTCTTTCTTGAAAATTTCCGAAGCTAGTGCAAGCACCTCCGGGTGTGCTGTAGCAATATTCGTACTTTCGAGGGGGTCTTTTACCAAATCATACAGCTCGATCGTTGGTTCATCATCATTTAATAAATTTTGACGTACCAATTTCCAATCGCCTATTCGAAAAGCAACTTGCCCACCATAACTAGGAAACTCCCAGTATAGAAAGTCATGTTTTTCTTGAAGTCCTTCATCTAATAAAGTGGGTATCACACTAATGCCATCCGAATCGGATGGGGCCGTATAACCGGCAACTTCCCCAAAAGTAGCAAGCATGTCATAATGAACGGAAACATGATCATTCTTTGTGCCTGCTTTTATTTTGCTTGGCCATGAAGCAATCATCGGTACTCGAATACCTCCTTCATAAAGAAAGCCTTTTCCCTTTCCGTAAGCTCCCTTGAACGGTTTGGCGCTTTCAAAATAAACAGGATCCGCGCCTCCTGCATAACTGGGGCCGTTATCTGACGTAAATACAATCAGCGTGTTTTCATAAACACCCTTTTCTTTTAATTGTAGTACTAATTTGCCTATATTTTCATCCAAATAAGATACCATAGAGGCGTAGCCTGCATGCGGACTTTGGTGTGGTAAATACCCTTTTTTCTTCCCGTCTGACAAATATGGTTCTTCGGGTCCGAATTTTTTGGTGTAATAATCTACCCATCGTTTCGGAGCCTGCAGGGCTACATGTGGTATGGGAGTCGCCCAATAAAGAAAAAAGGGCGCCTTGCTATTGCTATCAACAAAATTGGTGATTTCCTTGAACATAAGGTCAGGGCTGTATTCTTTTAAGCTGAAATCGGCATAACTAAGGGAATCGAATGGGTCGAGACCTTTAGGGAAAGGAGTGTTGGGAGGTACGGTATCGTTCCTAAGGTGTACTCTATTTCTATTTCTGTAGAGATGTAATGGGTAATAAGTATGCGCTTGTCGTTGACAGTTATACCCATAAAAAAAATCGAACCCCATTTCATTGGGTATCGATTTTGTATGCGGCGCTCCTAAGCCCCACTTGCCTACCAATGCCGTCTTATAGCCCACTTCCTGCAGTCTATGTGCCATTGTAATGGTGTTTTCGGGCATTGGCCCCTGTCCTTCCAAAGTCGAGTCTTTGGCCATAGCACGGTAATCCCACACTGCGCCGCGTTCTTTCCATTCACTATTTCCTCGAATAAAGGCATGCCCAGCATGTTTTCCTGTCAAGAACATATACCTGGCGGGAGCACATACAGGAGCACTTGAATAATGTTGGGTAAACAACATGCCCGTTTTCGCCAACGCATCTATATTGGGGGTCTCTATTTTTTGCTGACCATATGCGCCTACTTCCCCATATCCCAAATCGTCTGCCAATATATAAATGATATTTGGAGGCGTCTTTTGAGGTATTGGTGGTTCTTTGTTCTTCTCCGCATTACAGGATATAAAAACCAATACAAGCAAGAAAAGTACCTTTACATTTTTTAAAAACATTCTACTGCATTTACGATTCGCCTAGGCACCTAATAGTACATGGCAATTGTTCGATTTACATTACGACAGTTTTTCCCGGTGTAGGAATAGGATAAAAACCATTAGCGTCTGGTTGCACTGGCGCCGGAGTTTCCCAAGTCATTCCTTCAGGGACTAAGTTCAAGTTCGATTGCATTGCCTCTTCCCATTTGACTACCTTTCCTGAATAGGTTGCCATGCGACCAATTATAGCGGTCATGGTACTTTTGGCCCCATTTTCGGCATTTGCTATGACGCCGCCATTTCGAATGGATTTAAATAATTTTATATGCTCAACTTGATAGGGATTAGGATCATCTTTGCCCCGGTGCTCAAATAGAAGTTTCCCGTCCCAAGAGCGTAAGGTGGCCTTATCGCCTTCGGTGGAAACCGTTCCCTTGATGCCTTGAAAAAATTCGGAAACACGGCTCATCGTTTCCGGTTGGTGCCGACATTGACTTGCGATTACCGCACCACTGGGATAGGTGTATTCTACAAAATGATGATCAAAGATTTCGCCATGGTCCTTCCCATTGCGAATTTGTCGCCCTCCCATACCTTGTGCCGAAATAGGGTATTCACCTATAAACCAATTCGCTACATCTATATTATGTATGTGTTGTTCTAAAATATGATCCCCGCACAACCAATTAAAGTAATACCAATTACGCATTTGGTACTCAAGTTCGGTCTGTGTTGGCTTGCGTTCACGAACCCAGACCCCTCCACTATTCCAGTACACTTGACCAGAAACGATTTTACCAATTTTATCTTGTTTTAATTGGTCTATAGCGGCTAGGTAATTATCCTGATAATGTCTTTGGAGCCCTACCACTACATTTAGCTTATTTTCTTTTGCTTTTTTGGCCGCAGCCAATACTTTACGTACCCCAGGAACATCGGTAGCGACCGGTTTTTCCATAAAAACGTGCTTTCCGTTATCAATTGCATATTCAAAATGCTGTGGTCGAAAACCAGGAGGTGTGGCCAATATGACCACATCGGCAAGATCCATCGCCTTTTGGGCCGCATCAAAACCAACAAACTGGTTTTTCTTGGGTACATTCACCTTTTTGGTTTCCCCCATTTCCTTTCCAATATTGATCCAGCTGGTATTTAGGCGATCTTCAAAGGCATCGGCCATGGCGACCAATTCTACATTATTATCTGCGTTGAGTGCCTGAATTGCAGCTCCGGTTCCACGCCCTCCGCAACCTACTAGCGCAATTTTTAGTTTTTTGTCATTTAAAACATTGTACATGGCATTCATATTAAACTGGGGCAATAACATGGTTCCTCCGGTAAAAAGTGCAGAGTTTTTCACAAAATTCCTTCGTGTTGTCACCTTAGCAATGTCAGGTGATGTGTGCTTTTTAGCTTTTTTCATATCTAATATGTTGGTTTTAATAGGGTATGCAACCTGTGATAATCTGAACTCATCATACTGGTTATACATGACTTTTTAAATTGAATCTTTCTGTGGGTTAGACAGTTAAGATAAAACATTATTTACACTTCAACAATCTATTGGGCTTGATCGGCTACTTGGATTTAAACGTTTTCAAAAAGCAAAACCCCTAAGGCAAGCCTCGAGGGGGAGCAACAAAATAATAACCTTCGTAGAGTCCCTGTTTTTGGTTTTTCAGTTACGGTTCCCCGTTCTTTGCTGCAATTTTGTAAAATCTTTCAGGTCAAGTTTCCCTTCTTCAAATTGATTTCCCTTACCTGTATCGAAGAATCCGTATGGCTGTTGCCTAAATTGTGATATTTTGAGGACGATATAATGGTGTCGACCGAGACCAACAGCCTTGCCATTTCTGGAAAGCCTCCCATAGGCTCTAGCTTCCTTCCCAAGGCCGTATTGAGAAGTAACATATAGCTCTCTCTTCCTAACCAGAAGGCATAGTTCTCTCCGTTCAGGGCGCATGATAACAGAGCATTAAAAAATGTTAGAATCCTTTGATAAAAAAGGATCAGGGAAAAGCATATAGGTCGCATACATTTGAGACGATGTCCCGAAGTTCAAAAACCACTATTCAGAACAAGTGAACACTCTTGGGGAAGTTGTGAATTTGCCGGTTATGAACCGGAATCTTTCACGGATATGATAGCATGTTAAAATCTTAAAATTGGGATGGTTTTTTAAAAGGTAAACTAATTTTAAACTATCTTTTCGGTCAAATTTGTAAAAAATATTCAATTTTTGAGGCATTTCCTCAATAGCGTAACAAATACGAACAACCAAACTTTTCAATTCATGGACAACACAGCAACGCAACCTAATTCAAATGCCAACAGGCTCTTCTACGGGAGTTGTTTCGCCCTGATAACTACGGCCTTATCTTTTAGTATTAGAGCAGGAATCTTGCCAGAGCTCGGTGAAGAATTAAGCCTTACCGGCGAACAACTAGGTTTTATTAATTCGATGTGGTTTTTAGGTTTTCCTATCTCGATGGTAATCGGAGGGCTTATATATCATAAAGTAGGTGGGAAAGTAATCATGCAATTTGCATTTCTTGCCCATGCTCTTGGTATCATTTTGACGATTTATTCGGGTAGTTATGTAGGATTGCTCATTTCGACTCTTTTAATCGGTTTAGGAAACGGGTGTACCGAGGCTGCATGCAACCCGATGATCGCCGATGCTTACGAAGGAAATAGAATGAGTACCATGATGAACCGCTTTCATATGTGGTTCCCAGGGGGTATCGTCATAGGTAGTTTGATTTCGAAATTTATGACCGACTATGAAATCGGTTGGGAAACACAAATTTGGGCGATTATGATTCCGACGCTTATATATGCCTATTTGTTTTTTGGTCAAAGTTGGCCAAAGGCAAAAGTGAAAGAGGCAGCTACCCTTTCCGGGAATATTATGGCAATGCTATCACCTTTATTTATATTTATGATGGCTTGTATGGCCTTGACAGCGATTTCCGAATTTGGACCACAGCAATGGGTAGGCCTTATTCTTGCCAAAAGTGGTGCCCAGCCAATGATTATATTGGCATTGGTGACAGGACTAATGGCTGTCGCTCGTTTCTTTGGTGGGGATATGGTACGAAAGTTTGATCAAACAGGGGTACTTCTAGGATCTGCTATTCTGGCGACTATCGGCGTGTATCTTTTTAGTACTCAAACAGGTGGTATGGCCTATGTAGCTGCCATTTTCTTCGCCCTTGGCGTTGCTTATTTCTGGCCTAATATGATTGGTTTTGTCGCTGATAAAATCCCAAAAAGTGGTGCCTTGGGGATGTCTATTATTGGAGCCGTAGGGATGTTTTCTTCGTCAATTTTTCAACCGATTATTGGCGGGTGGATCGATTCTGACAAAGCTGCAGCCGAAGCAACTGGGCTCACTGGAGATGAATTGGAGCTTGTAGCCGGACAAGAGACACTTGGAACCATGGTAAGCTTTCCGGCAATCCTAATCGTTCTATTTACACTTCTCTGGTTCTGGATGCGACATACGAAAAAAGTAGCGCCCGAGACCGCCTAAACCTAATTAAATTATTATTTGTTAAAAAGGGAATCCAATTCAATTACGATTCCCTTTTTTCATTTATAAAAGCCGAAATGTGTACCTTTTTAAAAGGTATCTATTTCCTCTATGATGATTCCTGGTATTTAAATTCTTGTTCCTATTACCCCACCTCCTTCTTTATTCCCCCGAATTCAGCGAACTAGAACCGCTATCGGGTGTCGATATACAGTTAATGGGGAAGATTTGTTCGAAAATCATTCAATTGTACTAAATTGTAGCACAAACCAAACTAACTCTTGGAAATTATTTGCTATAGTTGTGGTCGTGGGGAACACCCCGAAAACTCGATCGAGGGAATTATGCACTGTCAACAGGTGAACCCCGATTGGCGTATAGAAATGGACCTGCGGATCACTAAAGATCAACAGATCGTACTTTTTCACGATGCTACTACCGAACGTACTACCGGAACGAATGGGCAGTTGCGAGAATTAAACCTTCAAGCATTACAACAATTGAATATAGGGTATCATTTTAAACAAGGGAATGATTTTCCCTATCGAGAAAACCCCATACCACTGCCTACCTTGGATGAAGTTTGCCAACTATTTCCACAAGCGAAATTGTTACTCGATGTACACACCGATAACCAAAAAATCGTCGATTTGATCATTACTATTATCGAACAGCACGAAATGGAACAGCAAATTGTTGTGGTGAGTGAATACGATTCCATTATGACCTCTTTTAAAACTAAACGGCCCGCTTGGGAATATGGTGCCGCCACGAAAGAAGTAAAAGGAATGGTGTACAGTAGTTTCCTTTTCCTAGATCGTTTTTTCCCGATTAAAGCAGATATCCTAATGCTGCCCGTTTTCTTTGGAAGAATGCGGCTTTTAACGAACAGGGTAATCAACCATATTGTCAGCAGAAACAAAAGAATATGGATCTGGTTGCGGGAAGGCAAAGAGGTTGAAACGATAAACGGGGCAAGTGAACTGCAGGGTTATAAAAGCAAGGGAGTACATGGGGTTTTTACAGAATTCCCCGCCAAGCTAAAAACTGAAATCGATCAACTTGGAACAAACTAGGTAAAATCGGTTTCAAAGCCAAGAATCCTTGTTTTTTTGATGCCAAACCGTTGGTAGGTTTCCAAAAAAAGAGTTCATAAAAATTACTTCAAAAATTCTCACATACAAAAACGTTTCTCTTTGGAAAATATGATCGAAACCCTCGTACAGTTCTATACATTCGGTCGCACTACGATTTACTAAGCTGTAAATTTGAAGAAAATAGAATTCTAATTATGGACAGCTATAATTTCATGGATATTGTTTTTCTAATCGGAATCGCACAAGGTTTTTTCCTTAGCGTCACCCTACCGATCATCCATCAAAAAAACACTGCTGCCAACTCGATTCTTTCAATTCAACTGCTTCTAGCTTGCCTATTACTTTTAGCTAAATTGGCCATGCACAAGGCAGAAGATATTTGGGTACTAAAATGGTTTGCGCTTTTTGAGACCTTTATCTTTATATATGGGCCTTTGGGCTATATGTATCTCAAACGGTTGTTAGCGGAAAATCAAAACGGTTTTTGGCTTCCTTGGTTGCACTTTCTTCCCGCTTTTCTATATTTTACTTTTCTGGTATCGATTACCAACTATTCAAACCAGAAAATTGCAAATCATATAGGAGCCGGCACTTTCAATATACCATTCTTTATTGCGGAGTCTGCTTCGTTGCTCTTTAATATATACTACTGGTATTTGAGTATGCGTCTTTTTTTGAATTATAAGCACAAGTAAAAATACCAATTATCTTTTTCCCAAGAAGCGATTTCGTTTGTGAAGGTTATATTAGGGGTCGTTGGCCTACTAGTGCTACTCTGGTTGATCAGCTATATGAGCAACTATCTCTTTCAAACCTATCTACCGTTTTTAAATTACAATTCTATTTGGATCGTAATTCCCATACTTATATACATCGTTGGGTATTATGCCTTAAAGCAACCCGAAATCTTTCGGGTTATCCTAAAAACCGACAAATTGAAAAACCCCTCAAAGCACCGGTTAGATGATACGTTGGTACAAGATCTAACCACTCGGTTAGAAGTGCTGGTTGAAAAAAACCATATTTACTTGAATAATACGTTGACGTTGGTAGAGCTCTCGAACCAACTGAACACCACCACGAACAATCTTTCCTGGTTATTGAACAATGTTTATAAAAATAATTTCTACGATTACATTAACCAATATCGAATTGCGGCCTTCGTAAGCAAAATTAAAAACCATGAGCACAAAGACAAAACCCTGTTTTCACTTTGTCTGGAAGTAGGGTTCAATTCTAAATCTACTTTTAACAAAGCCTTTAAAGAGGTGTTGAATGAGACACCCAGTAGTTACATTAAGAAGTTAGAGGCATAAGTTGTTCTGCCCTATACAATCGGTCGATTTTTTACAATTCTTGCGCTAGACTTGTTCAGAATTTAAAATCGATTGTATTATGATTGTATATCCGTTTAATGTCCACTTGCTGTAATGCTTGCTATTACTAACCTATCAAATATTCTTTGACCAAAATACCTTCTATTAAGCTTGTAGACGAACTCATTGAGGTATAGTTGCAGGTATTTCGCTTTTATCTTAT
>CALLVX010000158.1 GCA_938010765.1 uncultured Flavobacteriaceae bacterium
GGTCCGGACGGGACTCGAACCCGCGACCCCCTGCGTGACAGGCAGGTATTCTAACCAACTGAACTACCGAACCGTGGCGTTTAGCGGATGCAAATATACACCCCTAAATCTTTTGCGCAAACTATTTCGTTTAAAAATGTGCGATCCTTAGAGGAATTTTTGTCGCTCGACCAAATAGGTGTTCAATACCTTTGAAAAATCGGCTCTCACATCTACAGCAACATATTTGATACGGTACTGTGCACATTGTAACTTTAAGGCCGAAAAATAGTCGGCAACTCGCTTTTCATAGGCTTCCTTGATCGTATCCGAATAAAGGTCTATATGCTCCCCTGTCTCAACATCTAAAAACCGCTTAGGGGTGTTCTCAAAATCAAAATGAAGTTCAGTAGACCTGTCTATCAAATGAAACAGCACCACCTCGTGTTTGTTATATTTTAAATGACGCAATGCATCGAACAATTTCTCATCGTCTGTTGCCGTCTGAAACATATCGGTGAAGAGAAAGACAAGGCTGCGACGTTTTATTTTTTCAGCGATCAAATGCAAATGGGTATAGGTCTCCGTGCTTTTTGCCGGAGCGGTATCCAAACTGATCTCGCTCAATTTGGCCAATAACATCTGATGGTGCCGTTCACTACCTTTCTCCGAGCTATAAAAGTTATAAGTATCCGAATACACGCTGAGTCCCACGGCATCTCGTTGGCGCTTTAAAATGTTCATGAGCGCCGCAATGGCAAGCACCCCAAAGCCGACTTTGTTCACGGTATCGACTCCAAGTGTTTTCACTTCCGGATAATACATCGAGGCAGAATTATCCAAAATCATATGGCATCGCAAATTCGTCTCTTCCTCGTATCTTTTGGTATAGAGCTTGTCGGTCTTGGCAAATAATTTCCAATCTATATGCTTGGTACTCTCCCCCGTATTATAAATCTTATGTTCTGCAAATTCTGCCGAAAAGCCATGAAATGGGCTCTTGTGAATACCACTAATGAACCCTTCGACCACCTGTCGCGCCAAAAGCTCCAAATTTTGGAACAACGTCGCCTTATTTAATTCTGATTGCAACTTCATAGCAGGGTATAAGCATCTAAGATAACGAACCTAAACTATATAAAAAAGCATGCCTTATTGATTAGAGAGGAACAACTTTGCAAGCGTAGGGTTAAAAAGAACACAAACAAAAAAGGTTCGGCAATTGCCGAACCTTTTAAAACACTTATTGTTGTTTCTTACAAAGCCGCCTCAATCGCGTCGGTGTATACTTTTTTAGGAGAAACTCCTACTTGTCTATTTACAATTTCCCCGTTTTTGAAAACCAAAACGGTGGGGATGTTTCGAACTCCGTATTTTGCGGCAAACTCCTGATTGGCGTCAACATCTACCTTACCAACAACAGCCTTACCTTCGTATTCGTTGCTTACCTCATCAATGATGGGTCCTACCATTCTACAAGGTCCACACCAAGCTGCCCAAAAGTCAACTACTACAGGTTTGTCACTTTTCAATACTACCTCGTCAAAAGTAGCGTCTGTTATTTCTAATGCCATGTTTGTATCTTTTAATTATTATACAAACTTAGTCAAATATTTCCCGATTTCCTTACGTAGCGAACATTCGTATTACCTATGGTATTATCGACAAAATTTATACCCTATACAAAACTTACTTACCAGCCTTATAGACCTTTATCAGGTGGGTTCGTACTTTTACCGCATCTCCTATACTATCGCCTTCCGTTGTAATTCGCATCGATTTTGAATCGATTAACGGCATATGACATTTGATACAGTCGTTGTTCTCACCTTGCTGTTGTATTACGTCCATAGAACAATTGATCATTGTATTCATGCCCGTATGACACTGCATACATTTTTGATTAAACACCATGCTATTTCCCCGTTGATTTTGGTGTGGATCATGGCAGGTGGTACAGTTCATCGCCTCGCTTATTTGAAAACACTTGCTTGCTATTAACAGGCCATATTGATTTCCATGAACCTCCAAGGTTCCAGAAGATTTTGTTACCTGGTCATCCATTACGGAAAATTTAGAAAGCGAATCACCTGCAACAAATAGAAATGCAGGTTTCAATGCGGTTCGCAAACCACTATGACATAAAGCGCACGCATCTAGCTGTTGCTGCTGCGTTAATTCTTTATAGGGAATCATCGCATAACCTTTTTTGATTTCTGGGTTTTTACGGTGAAAATTTACATGGGTTTCCGAGGGTCCATGACAACGTTCACAGTCGACCCCATAAACGATCTTATTTTTCTCAAAGGTATTCCCCATTCCGTATTGGGAGGCGCTCTTGGCGAAAGTAACATGGCATTCTAGGCAGGAGCTATTTACCGGTCGGGAATCGACAAAAGTATTGAAAGACATTCCCGGGCTATTTGTCCACCGAGCTGCAGAGGTATTATAGGATACTTGCAATTGATACAACTCCTTATCATGCCACCGAAGATACGTCTGCCCCTTAGTACCCGAACCAATTACAAGGCCCATCGTATCGCGTGAGATGGTTCGTTTATTTTCCATCGAAAAGGCTTCTTGATACAATCCGTTTCCGTCCTTAATCATGCGAAAACCTAACGAATCGTTTAAATGGTATGTATTGCTTCCTTTCGTAAAGTCCCCTTTTACGGTAAGTGAGTCGGCTTTGGCAGAGGTCTTAAAATGAGCGGTATTACTATGGGAGGCAAACAGATCGGTATGACATTCTTTACAACTTTACGAACCGACAAAACCTTGGCCGTTTGCATGTAAAACTAGAGGTTCTACATCTACATAAGCCGATGCAACCCCGCTGTCCTTACAGGCAACACCAACTGCTAAAAGCAGCAAAAAGAAGGCAAAGGTGCTGCGCTCCGGCATAAGTTTTCTGGTATAAATATTAGCTATGTTCGGGTTCTCGTATTTAGAACTCATCTTGAGTTAATTTTTTCAAAAGCACTGAAAAGCTAAAAATCAATTTAATTTATAATGCACTTCTTGCTCTTCCAGGACCGCCAACAATTCACTGGTTATCTGTACTTTTTGTTTCCTGCTAGAAAGGTTCACCTTTATCTGCTCCTGCATTTCATAGATTATAAAATTCAAGGGGTTGTTTCCGCTATATGATACCAGGGTGTCTTTTAAACGGTAAATGTTTTCTTCTTGCAACTTATCAATATTCAACTTGATCGTCAATTTTTTGGCATAGGTTTCCATCACTTCCTGCAAAAGCATAAAACTATTGAACTGCATTCGAGGATCCCCCTTTTTACCCGTATCGCGGTTTACCCATCCGTCTCGAACAAATAGTTTCACATAAACGAACGAATTGATCATGAGAAAGTGTCTGAACTTCAAGTATTCCTCCCCAAAAATTCGAAATTCGAACGAGTCGGTATAGTCCTCCATAATAAAGGAGGCCCAGCCTTTTCCATTTTTTGAGGTTCTATGCTGTACATCGCTGATTACCCCGGCAAAAGAAAGTTCCCGATTTACATACGCTTCTAAATTCGTAGCACAAGACACATTGGCATTGCAAAAAGATTTGATCTCGGCCTTAAAGTCATCTAACGGATGTCCCGAAATATAGATTCCCACCACTTCCTTCTCCCGACGCAATTTCTCCATGGTGCCCCATTCTTCGCATGGGGGTATTTCCGGTTCCGGAATTTGCACATCACTGGCCTCCCCGAAGAGACTCACCTGGCTCGAATTTTCGTTTTCCTGAAACTTCGCCCCGTATTTGATCACCTTTTCTAAAAGGGTGATACCATCACCATCGTCGTGGAAGTACTGAGCACGATGACTTGTTCCAAAAGAATCAAAACCACCGGCCACCGCCAAATTTTCAAAAGCTTTTTTATTCGCCGCTCGAAGATCTAGCCGTTTAGCCAAATCGAACACCGATTTAAACGGCCCATCTTTTTTTCTGTTGGCAACGATCGTCTCCACTGCAGAACGCCCCACTCCTTTCACCGCCCCCATTCCGAAGCGAACGGCCCCTTCTTGGTTTACGGCAAATTTATAGTAGGATTCGTTCACATCGGGCCCCAATACCTCGAGCCCCATACGCTTACATTCCTCCATAAAGAAGGTCACCTGCTTAATGTCGTTCATGTTATTGCTCAATACCGCAGCCATGTATTCGGCCGGATAATGTGCTTTTAAATAGGCCGTTTGATAAGCAATATAGGCGTAGCAGGTAGAGTGACTTTTATTAAAAGCGTAGGATGCAAATGCTTCCCAGTCTTTCCAAATTTTTTCAAGTGTTTCGGTAGGGTGTCCGTTGGCTTCCCCACCTTCCAAAAACTTGGGTTTCATCTTTTGCAGTACTGCAAAGATTTTTTTCCCCATTGCCTTTCTCAATACATCTGCCTCACCCTTGGTAAAGCCGGCAAGCTTCTGGGAAAGCAGCATCACCTGCTCTTGGTATACGGTGATTCCGTAGGTTTCCTTGAGATACTCTTCCATATCCGCGAGATCATAGGCAATCTCCTCACTCCCATGTTTTCTGGCGATAAAGCTGGGAATATATTCCATTGGCCCAGGGCGATACAGGGCGTTCATGGCTATCAAATCATCAAAGACCGTAGGTTTCAGCTCTTTCATATGTTTCTGCATCCCTGGCGATTCGTACTGAAATATCCCAACGGTGTCCCCTTTTTGAAAGAGCTCGTAAGTCTTCTCATCATCCAACGGAAAATCATCGGGAACCAGTTCTATATTGTGTTTGGCCTTTACGATTTTAACGGTGTCCTTGATCAAGGTCAAGGTCTTCAAGCCCAGGAAATCCATTTTCAATAAGCCGGCATCTTCCACGACCGAGTTATCGAACTGGGTTACATACAAATCCGAATCCTTGGCAGTGGCCACCGGAACGAAATTGGTAATATCATCGGGCGTAATGATTACACCACAGGCATGAATTCCTGTATTGCGAACAGAGCCTTCCAAGGTGCGGGCCATTTTAAGGGTTTGCCCCTCTAAATCATCCCCTTCCGAAATATTTAGAAGCTGATGCACCTTCTCCAAATCGTCGGCGCGGAATTTCTTTTTCAAATCGGTTTCCGAAACCCCGAATATCTTTCCGAGTTTCGACATGGTCGGTATCAGCTTTGCGATACGGTCTGCATCGCCCAAGGGCAAATCCAGCACACGGGCAGTATCCCGAATCGAAGACTTGGCCGCCATCGTCCCATAGGTAATGATCTGGGCTACTTGGTTAGACCCGTATTTATCGATTACATAATCCATTACCCGGCCTCGGCCTTCATCATCAAAATCAATATCAATATCGGGCATCGACACACGATCCGGATTCAGGAAACGCTCAAAAAGCAGGTCGTACTTTAAAGGATCTATGTTCGTAATGGTCAAACAGTAGGCAACCACAGAACCTGCGGCAGAGCCCCTCCCCGGCCCTACGGAAACATCCATATTACGAGCCTCGCGAATAAAATCCTCTACAATCAAAAAATAACCGGGATAGCCCGAATTCTCGATGGTCGCCAATTCAAAATCGAGGCGTTCTTCGATTTCAGGTGTAATTTCATCATAGCGCTTTTTTGCGCCTTCATAAGTAATGTGGCGCAAAAAGGCATTTTCGCCACGCTTGCCCCCATCAGCTTCGTCTTCGGCTACTTTGAATTCAACCGGAATATCAAATTTGGGCAGGAGTACGTCCCGCGCCAATTCATAGGGTTCTATTTTATCGATGACCTCTTGAATATTCAAAATCGACTCCGGAAGGTCTTTGAACAAAGACTTCATTTCTTCTGGAGACTTGAAATAGTATTCCTGGTTGGGCAGGCCGTAGCGATACCCGCGTCCTCGCCCGATCGGAGTTGCTTGCTTCTCCCCATCTTTAACGCATAACAAAATGTCATGGGCTTCTGCATCTTCTTTTGCGCAATAATAGGTATTGTTGGTAGCGACCAGTTGCACGCCGTGCTTTTTTGCAAACTCGACCAAAACCTGGTTCACGCGGGTCTCGTCTTCCTGGCCGTGGCGCATTAACTCAATATAGAGATCATCACCAAACTGTTCTTTCCACCAAAGGAGTGCTTCTTCCGCCTGGTTTTCCCCAACATTCAGCACTTTCCCGGGTACCTCGCCGTAGAGGTTCCCCGTAAGTACGATGATATCTTCTTTGTATTGCTGAATTACGTAGCGATCGATCCGTGGCACGTAATAGAACCCATTGGTATAGGCAATCGATGACATTTTAGCCAAATTATGGTACCCTTTCTTATTTTTTGCCAATAACACGATCTGGTAGCCGTAGTCTTTTACATTTTTATTGGTATGATCCTCACAGACAAAGAATTCACAGCCAATAATGGGGGTGATTTCCGTACCAGTGGCTTCCTCCCCTTTTTCAAGTGCCTCCTCATTTTGTGCGCGCACCGATTTGTTATGCGATCCGACTTCCTTTACAAAATGAAAAGCGCCCATCATATTGGCATGATCTGTAAGGGCAACGGCCGGCATTCGATGCTGTGCCGCAGATTTTACCAGGTCCTTAATATTGATGGTAGATTGTAGTACCGAAAATTGGGAATGGTTATGAAGGTGCACGAAGGTGGCCGCCTCAAGGGTTTCGATATTTTTGCTGATCTCTTCTTCAGAAACACCCCTGGTATCCTTGTCCCATAGCTGATCCGCTATTTTTTTGGAGGCCTTTTTAAGATTGATGTGCTTTAGGCCGATCAGTTGTATTTCCTGCGGATTTGCCTCCGAAAAATCTTGAAAATAATCGGGTTGAACATCTAACTTCTCCAGACTATACTGCTTTCGCCGAACCAGCTCCAAAAAGCAACGGGTAGTAGCTTCCACATCGGCGGTAGCATTATGGGCCTCTCCAAAAGGTTCCCCAAAAAGAAATTGATGCAGTTCCGTTAGGGTAGGCAATTTAAATTTACCCCCACGTCCTCCAGGAATTTGACACAACGAGGCGGTAGCTTCTGTACAGGTATCAAGTACCGGTAATTCTTGTAACGGATTTTCGACCCCTAGTCGGTGAAACTCCGCGCCCATAATATTCAGATCAAAACCTACGTTCTGCCCTACGATAAATTTCGTTTTGGACATGGCTATGTTGAACTTTTCCAATACTTCGGCCAACGAAATCCCTTCCGTTTCTGCCAAAGCGGTAGAAATCCCATGAATTTGTTCGGCATCATAGGGGATGTTAAAACCATCTGGACGTACCAAATAGTCTTGACGATCGATCAAATTGCCCATTGCATCGTGCAACTGCCATGCAATTTGGATGCATCGCGGCCAATTATCGGTATCGGTGATAGGGGCGTCCCAGCGTTTGGGAAGACCCGTGGTTTCTGTATCGAAAATAAGGTACATTCGCGGTAGTTTTTGGTAAAAATAGCAGGCCATAAAATTAGCTAAAAGCAAGGGGTTTTTGAGCAAGTAGTTTTTAGGAGTTATTAACTTTGCGCATTCCCAATATATATTTACTATATGTGCATTGAGTATTTATATAAAAACTATATATTTGCACCCCCTAAAAAAGGGAATAGATTTCCACCCTTTACGGAAATTGACCGCAAGTAAAAATTAGAATTAATAATCGAGGGTCGGGCACCCTACAAAATTAATGTGATATGCCAGTTAAGATTAGATTACAAAGACACGGAAAAAAGGGAAAACCTTTTTATTGGATCGTAGCCGCTGATAGCCGCTCTAAAAGAGACGGTAAATTCTTGGAAAAATTAGGCACGTACAATCCAAACACCAACCCTGCAACCATCACTTTAAATCTCGACAACTCTGTACAATGGTTACAGAACGGGGCACAACCTACCGATACTGCCAGGGCCATTTTATCGTATAGAGGAGTAATGATGAAGCACCATTTGTTGGCAGGTGTTCGCAAAGGAGCACATAGCGAAGAGCAAGCGGAAGAAAAATTCAACGCTTGGATGGAAGAAAAAGCAGGTCGTATCGCCGAAAAAGTAGGTGGATTGGACAAGGTAAAAGCAGAAGCGAGAGCAGCTGCTTTAAAAGCGGAGAAAGAAGTAAACGAAAAACGTGCTTTGGCCGCAGCGGAAGCCGCATTGCCAGAAGAAGAAATAGTAGAACAAGCGCCTGTAGTGGAAGTAGCGGAAGAAGCTGCTGTTGAAGCAACCGAAGAAGCCGTTGCCGAAGTGGCAGAGGAAGCGCCTGTAGCAGAAGCCGCTGTTGAAGCGACCGAAGAAGCCGTTGCCGAAGTGGCAGAGGAAGCGCCTGCTAAAGAAGCCGCTGTTGAAGCGATCGAAGAAGCCGTTGCCGAAGTGGCAGAGGAAGCGCCTGCTAAAGAAGAAGCTTCGAAAGAGGAAGAGTAAATCATAAAGAACAAAACGATGCGAAAAGAAGATTGCTTCTATCTCGGTAAAATCGTTTCAAAGTTCAGTTTTAAGGGAGAGGTACTTGCAAAGCTAGATACCGATGAACCCGAACTATACGAAAACATGGAATCAGTGCTTGTTTCAATGCGAAACAACCTGATTCCATTTTTTATTGAACGCTCTCGGCTTCATAAATCGGCCTTGCTGCGAATCGATTTCGAGGAAGTTAAATCTGAGGACGCTGCCGATAAAATGATCGGTTGCGAACTGTACCTACCCCTTTCATTTCTTCCCAAGTTAGAAGGTGATAAATTCTATTTCCATGAAGTGATCGGTTTTGCAATGCAAGATTCGGTTCATGGCGATATCGGCCATATCACCGGCATTAACGATACTACTTCCCAAGCACTTTTCGAACTGGAAAAAGACGGCAAACAGCTGTTGATTCCCGTTACAGACGAAATTATCACCAAGGTAGATAGGGAGCATAAAGTAATTCACGTCACTACCCCTGATGGGTTGGTCGCTCTTTATCTAGAATAATGCACGAATCGTATTTCTATTGCATAGTATAACTATACCTTAAATGCCCTTGTTTTCTTAGTGCTCATTTATCATAGGTTAAACCTTTCACGCTCGAAGAAAAGGGACCAATGTGTCCTATATATCAAATACTAGGGGTATGTTTTTTAGTTGCAGGCCCTTTTGGCAGATTACTACTACCACCTTCAAAGTAGCTTCTTGAGCGTTTATTGGGTTCATAATTTTCTGGGAGTTTAGCGATTTTCATGGCATCCATCTTCATCGAATTATTTGTTACAAGTAGGCGTGCACTACCAACTTGCTCCAATTCATCTTTACTCTCTATAGCCTTATCGTCTTTTAGATCATCTTTAATTTCTACAGCGATTGAAGATACACCATCAGATTCGTCTTTTTCAGGATTGCTCATAGCTAAAGAAATAGGCAATCGTTCCTGCGAGGTCATCTCTTCCTCATGACCCTCCGACTTTCCTGCATGCTCGGCCGCTCTACTACCCACAATTCCTTTTTGAGATGAAATAATGCTTGTAATAGGCCTAAAACATTCCGATGGTTCACCTCCACGAGAGATTAATCTAGTTCCATTCTTGTCTCTTATTCCCATAAAAATTGTCCCACCTCCATCTAGATTAAGCGTCGACCCTTTGCTTTCACCCTTAGAATTCACTCCAATCTCGGTAATAGTCTGCCATTGTCGCATCGTTGCTCCACTACTTCGTCTCCCCTTGGCGGTTAAGGAATGCATAAAGACATTGTCTCCCACTACTGAAATTGCGGACCTTTCATTGGGCTCACTTGCATGTGTTAGCGAACCGGCCATCTTATTTAAAGGATTGTCTGTTGCCGCATCACCTAAACGATACTTAAATCTATCATCGTCAGGGATATTTTGAGGAACGCCATTTAATGTTAAGAGCGGACCGCTACTAACCCCCGCTTCTCCACCAACTGTGACTTGGCCATAGTAATCTCTCCAAGGCCCAGGAATCGGAATCTCATCGGCTCTTGCATGAGTTGGGCCAACAGGCCTACCTATTTCTTTTATAACCTCGCCCGTATCTGTTTGAAGACCTTGCCTATATACGTAATACCCCCCATTTATTACTACTGATTCAGCCTGAGCGCTATCGGCCAAATCAATTGGAGAAACTACTTTTTCACTATCATTTGTGCTAATTATATTTCCTGAACTTGCCCCTCCAAGCACTTTTAACCGATCATAAGTGGCACCATCTTGTATTTTAGCTTGTATCTGCCCAACCGAAGTTTTTTCATCGATTATCAACGGTTCATTTTTTAGTTTGGGTCGAATCCTTAATGATACGATACCCTGACCTTCTATCTTCACACGTACCTGCCGACGTACCACAGCAGCCTTTCCCAAAGCGATTATTTTCTCAACTGCTTTTTCAGAAACTCCCGCAGCTATGCGTTCTTTCAAAGATTTTTCCATTTCCCTATAGGTTTACATACTAATTCTAATTCAAAAATAAACTAGCTGCGTTTTACATACATATGACAAATATTATTAGTTATACATTTTGACAATAAAGCAAGAAAAACTTTACAATATACTAGTCGGAAGCATATTACAAAATGAAACAAATCAATTATTAATGCGCAACTGCTTACCTATAGGTATAATCTTAATTGGTTTACCCCCAAAGAAATGACATATATTTTCCTTCTAACCAAAAATAACAGCCTGTGAACCTTCTCCAAAGGTCTGTTTTCCCGAAGGAATTCCATGAATCAAGTTACAAGGTTAAACAAAGGTTAAACAAAGGTTAAATATGACAATGAAAACTGCTATTTGCTACTCCAATAGATAATACCCTAAATTCTGGCTCGGTGCTCAAATGAATTAAATTCAACAACAAATGTCAAATTCAAACACAGTTCAATGTTTACTTTTTTCAGCTATCTTTAAATGATTCCATTGAACTCCTATAGATGCGCCATACATTACTTTTACTACTGATTTTCTTGCTCCTCGCTTGTGGAAAAGAAGAGAAGAAACAACCCGATGCAATAGCAAGACCTCCTAATATTGTATTAATCTTTACCGATGACCAAGGATACCGCGATGTAGGCACCTTTGGGGCCGATGACATCGCCACTCCCCATTTAGATCAAATGGCCGTCGAGGGGGTAAAACTCACCAACTACTATGCCGCCCAAGCAGTATGTTCGGCATCACGGGCAGGCATCCTTACCGGCTGCTACCCCAACCGTATCAGAATCCACAATGCCATGATGCCTAATAGTGCCAAAGGGCTACACCCTTCAGAAACCACCTTGGCAGAAATGCTCAAGGCCAAAGGGTACCGGACTGGGATCTTCGGAAAATGGCATCTGGGCGACCATCCCGATTTTCTACCTGCAAAAAACGGTTTTGACGAGTGGTTCGGCATTCCCTATTCAAACGATATGTGGCCGTTGCACCCGCAGCAGGGGCCTGTATTCAACTTTGGTCCCTTGCCGCTCTATGAAAATGAGACCGTCATTGATACCTTGACCGATCAGTCGCAGCTTACCACCCAAATTACCAAGCGGAGTGTCGCCTTTATCAATAAAAATAAAGACACTCCCTTCTTTTTATATGTACCGCACCCACAACCCCACGTTCCCCTATTCGTTTCCGATAAATTCAAAGGCAAATCAGATCGTGGGCTGTATGGCGATGTCATCATGGAAATCGACTGGTCGGTAGGGCAAATTTTAGATGCGCTCAAAAAGAACGGACTCGATAACAATACGCTGGTTATTTTTACATCGGATAACGGACCCTGGCTCGCCTATGGCAATCACGCCGGAAGCGCCCTCCCCTTTCGCGAAGGCAAAGGAACCGCTTGGGAAGGCGGACAGCGCGAACCTTTTATCGCCCGCTACCCAAAGCAACTTCCTAAAGGCAAAACCATTGACGTACCCGTCATGGCAATCGATATCTTACCCACCATTGCCAATATTACCGATTCAGAACTTCCCCAAAAAACAATCGATGGAAAAGACGTTTGGAAGGTATTAACAGGGCAAAGTTCCGAAAGCCCTCAGGAGGCTTACTTTTTTTACTATCGCGTGAATGAACTTTTCGGGGTGCGCTATGGAAAATGGAAACTCTATTTTCCGCACCGATACCGCACCATGAACGGACAAGAATTAGGGAAAAATGGCCTTCCCGGGGCATACAAAATGGCAGATCTGGAAGAAATTGAACTATATGACCTTGAGACCGACAAGAGTGAAACTAAGAATGTTGCCGACACCCACCCCAAGATCGTAGCAGAAATACAACTGTTGGCCAATACGATGCGCACGAAGCTAGGCGATGCCTTATTGGAGTTAGAAGGTACCGAAACGCGACAGGCCGGTATGATAGAATAAGTGTTATACCGATGGAGCGCTTTTGAACACTATTTAAAAAAAAGGGAGAACTGTTCCTATCTTTGCTTTTTCGTATCGCAACACAAACCATCAAAATTAAGCCTTGTCAAAGCCTTTTAAATTCAAACAGTTTACAGTAAATCAAGATCGCTGTGCCATGAAAATAGGCACAGATAGTGTATTGCTCGCGGCATGGACCCCACTAACAAACGCCCCGGATTCAGTATTGGACATCGGGGCGGGAAGCGGAGTCATAGCTCTTATGCTAGCGCAACGAACTACTGCAGAACTGATAGATGCCATCGAAATCGATACGGATGCCTATGAACAATGCGTTGACAACTTTGAACTGTCTCCTTGGGCCGACCGCCTGTTCTGCTATCATGCCGGACTTGATGAATTTGCGGAAGAAATCGAAGACCGTTATGATTTGGTAATCTCTAACCCTCCGTTCTATTCGGAAACAGTTGCAAGTGGCGATACCGCAAGAGATCTGGCGCGCCAAAACCAATCGCTCCCATTCGAAGAACTTCTTGAAGGCGTGTCGAAGCTACTTTCCCCAAAAGGCTTGTTTTCTACGATTATTCCGTATAAAGAAGAGATTCGTTTTAAAGAACTAGCTGCAGCCTTCGGGCTTTTTCCTAAACAGATTAAACGGGTACGGGGAACTGCTGGGTCAGCAATCAAAAGAAGCATGCTGGCCTTCACTTTTTCAGCAGAAGATACCCAAGAAGATACGCTCGTTATTGAACATGCACGCCACGAGTATACGGGAGCATATATCGCCCTGACCCAGGACTTCTATCTTAAAATGTAGTCTTTATCGTCGCTTGATATAAACATACATGGGTATTCCTGCAAGCAATAGCAAAAAGCCCCAAAAGATAGCCTTTTCCCCGGCACCGTACACCGCCCATAAAGAGTAGGCAAACGCAAGCCCCCCCAGACCCAGTATGGGCAACCAATGCTTGAAACCCATTTTGGGTCGCAAGGCCAATAACACATAGGCCGCTGCCGAAAACAAATAAGGAATCAATACACAGAGGGCCGTCAACAAGATCAAGAATCTGAATTGATCTACCAAGCCGTTGGTATAGTTCATCAATAAGACAACAGAACTTAGGACGCTCCCAATAACAATACCATTAACGGGTACTCCTTTTCTATTTTTTCGTTGAAATATCTTGGGAAACAACTGATCTTGAGCGGTCGCCATTGCGATTTGGCCTTGTACCAGGATCCAGCCATTGAGTCCACCAAAAGCCGCGATGGCCGCACCCATTGCCACAAGCTTGCGTCCCCACTCCCCGCCGATTACAGCGGTTGCATCAGCAAAGGGAGAAGGGGATACCGCCAGTTCTTCCAAGGGTATAATTCCCATTACGGCAATGGTTCCCAAGATATACACCAAGGCCGTCAGTACGGTCCCAAAAAGAGTTGCCCTCGGAATGGTTTTTTCGGGTCGTTCTACATCCCTAGCCGGAATCGTAGCACATTCGACCCCCATGTAGGCATAGAGGGTCAAGGCCGCAGTGATTGTTATTGCGCTAAAGGTCGTCTCACTACTTTTGTTAAAAGGAACAAAATGTTCAAAGTTAAAAAAGAAAAAGCCTCCCAAAATAATGAGCACCAAGGGTAGTAATTTTAAGATTGTTGTAAAGAGCTGCAGCTTCCCAGAAGTTCGCAGCCCCAAGGAGTTTACCCAAGTGAGCCCCCATAAGGCAGCCAAACCTACCGATACTGCCAATACCGTACTTTCCTGTAGCTGTGGCCAAAATACACTTAGGGCGCTCACAAACGCAATGGCAATGGCCGCATTACTCACCCAAACAGATATCCAATAGCCCCAGGCGACCAAAAAGCCCACAAAATCCCCAAAACCAGCCTTTGAATAGGCATAAGGACCTCCACTCTTACCGGGGACCAACCTGCTGAGTTTCCCGAATACCGTTGCTAAAAGTATGGCTCCCGTAGCCGAGAACAGCCAACCTAAAATGCTAATACCGCCATAAGGGGCAAGGGCAGCGGGCATCAAAAATATACCGGCTCCTATCATGTTTCCCACTACCAAAGAGGTACTCATCCATATCCCTAGTTTTTTAGTCTTGTTAGTTTGGTCGTTCAATAGGTCTTGGTGTCAAAAGAATTATATATTTTTAAATGTACAAAAACCAGCGCGCTTGATTCCGAAATTTCATATTGACCCCGATATTGCCAAAGCGGAAACCTTGCCGGCCTCCTTTTATAGAGATCACAGCGTTTTTGAAGCCTTAAAGAACACCGTTTTCTACGGTTCATGGCAATGGGTGGGCCACCAAGCGCTTTTAGAAAGCCAACGAAATGTACATCCATTTGTACTCTTGAACGGTTTTTTGACAGAACCTATGGTTCTCACCAAGGAAGCAGATGAAAAAATAAACTGTCTAAGCAATGTATGTACGCATCGGGGTAATTTGGTAGTTGACTCCTCTGGAAAGAGAAAAAAACTGAGCTGTGGGTATCACGGAAGGCGTTTTTCACTGAACGGCACTTTTGAACATATGCCAGCGTTTAAAGAAGCTAAAGATTTTCCTCGGCCCTGTGATGACCTACATCAATTTCCGTTACGCAACTGGGGTCCTTTTTTGTTTGCCGGACTTAATCCGTTGTTTGATTTTCAAACGGTCATAGATGGTATGAACGAACGGATCGGTTTTCTACCCTTGTATGATTTTAAATTAGATGAAACTCGATCTAAGGAGTATCATATAGATGCCCATTGGGCCTTATATTGTGATAACTATTTAGAGGGGTTCCACATCCCTTTCGTACATGAAGATTTGGATGCCGTGTTAGCTTATGCGGATTACGATACCGTTCTATATGACTATATGAACCTTCAAATTGGGTATGCAGAAGACGGCGATTATATCTTTGATCTGCCGGAAGGGCATATTGACCATGGTAAAAAAGTAGCCGCCTATTATTATTGGGTATTCCCGAATATGATGTTCAATTTTTATCCTTGGGGCCTTTCGGTGAATTTGGTACAGCCAATAGCAATGGATCGAACCAAGGTGTCATTTATCAGCTATGTATGGGATGCCTCAAAATTGGACCAGGGGGCCGGAGCGTTGTTAGACAAGGTAGAACTTGAAGATGAGGCCGTAGTACATGGCGTTCAAAAGGGGGTACGATCCCATTTTTACAAAGCTGGTCGTTTCTCTCCGACCCGCGAAAAAGGCGTACATCACTTTCACAGTTTACTGGCCCAATTTTTAAATCGAAAAACAAGTTAGGACCAAGACCTTTTATTGTTAAAAATGAAACAATACATCGACCAATTGTTACGTTTCATTCTTATCTTTACATAAAATATATTGTTTATGAGACCCGATCTATTTGAAGCTCCCGATTACTATAACCTAGACGACCTCTTATCCGAGGAACATAAATTGGTACGCGATGCGGCGCGCCAATGGGTAAAACGTGCCGTTTCTCCCATTATCGAAGACTATGCCCAAAAAGCCGAGTTCCCTACTCAGATCATAAAAGGACTGGCAGAAATAGGTGCCTTCGGACCCTATATCCCGGAGACATATGGTGGGGCAGGTTTAGACCAGATTAGCTACGGACTCATCATGCAAGAAATTGAACGAGGAGACAGCGGCGTGCGTTCCACAGCCTCGGTACAATCTTCTTTGGTCATGTACCCTATTTACACCTATGGCACCGAGGAACAACGAAACAAATACTTACCCAAATTGGCAAGCGGTGAATTCATGGGTTGTTTTGGTTTGACCGAACCCAATCATGGATCAAATCCTGCAGGAATGGAAACCAAGTACAAGGATATGGGCGACCACTATTTATTGAACGGGGCCAAATTATGGATTTCCAACTCCCCTTTTGCGGATATTGCCGTGGTATGGGCGAAAAATGAAGATGGCCGTATTCACGGGCTTATCGTAGAACGTGGCATGGAGGGTTTTTCAAGCCCGGAAACCCACAATAAATGGTCGTTAAGAGCCTCCGCCACCGGAGAACTCATATTTGATAATGTAAAGGTTCCCAAAGAGAATCTGCTTCCCAACAAAACAGGACTTGGCGCGCCGCTCGGCTGTTTGGATTCTGCCCGATACGGTATTTCGTGGGGTGCCATCGGAGCTGCAATGGATTGCTATGATACGGCCTTGCGGTACGCCAAAGAACGCATTCAATTCGGAAAACCCATTGCCGCTTTTCAATTGCAGCAAAAAAAGCTGGCCGAAATGATCACAGAAATTACAAAAGCACAATTATTGGCGTTCCGTTTGGGCCAACTAAAAAACGAAGGGAAGGCCACTACCGCCCAAATTTCTATGGCCAAACGAAATAATGTAGACATGGCCATCAAAATTGCCCGTGAGGCAAGACAAATGTTGGGGGGCATGGGTATCACCGGGGAGTTTAGCATTATGCGACATATGATGAATTTGGAAAGTGTAATTACCTACGAGGGTACACATGACATTCACCTATTGATTACCGGAGCGGATATCACAGGGCACCAAGCCTTTAAATAAAGGTCTCAATAACCGATTCTTTACGGAATAGGTCGCTCCTCTTTTAGGACCGTATTTGTACTTTCTGTACCAGAAACTATGTTTCGCTAATAAAAATCAATACTTTGGCAGCGCTAAAAACATGATTACTACCCTATGAGATATTCGTTCGTACTTCTTTTTCTTGCCTTCCTTTCCTGTAAGACCGAAACCGCCAAAAAAACCAATTCGCAAGAGACTCCCGAAACACCGGTCACCACAATAAGAACAAACTTAAAAACATCCGATGTACTATTAGGGAGTTTGTTTATAGATGTACAGCTGCAAGAAATATTTCCCGACAGTAAGACCTTTGTAGACTGTACGCCCAAATTTCCTCATGATGAAATCAGGGTCAAATACAACAAAGAAAAAAAAGAGGATGGTTTTGACCTTAAAAAATTTGTGGAAGACCACTTTGAAATACCCCCTTCTATTTCATCCGATTTTAAATCGGACCTCAGTAGATCTGCGACAGAGCATGTAAACGCCCTATGGCCGGTACTCAAACGTGCGTCGGATAGTGTACGTGAAGGCAGTACCCTTATACCTTTACCAAAACCCTATGTGGTTCCAGGGGGTCGTTTTCGAGAAGTGTATTATTGGGACAGTTATTTTACCATGCTAGGATTGGTAGAGTCGGGTGATTTTCAACTAATTGAAGACATGTTAGATAATTTTGCGCACCTGATCAAGACGGTAGGACATATTCCCAATGGAAACAGGAACTACTACATTACGAGATCGCAACCACCTTTTTTTTCTCAGATGGTGCAACTATTGGCCACCCATAAAGGTGACCAGATATATTCAAAATACAGGGAGGCCCTTAAACAAGAGTATGAATTTTGGATGGATGGACGGCAAATGGAAGAAACGACGTTGCGCCACTGTGTAAATACGCCAGCAGGTATCGTAAACCGTTACTACGACGCCGGAGATACTCCAAGACAGGAGTCGTATCGGGAAGATTTTTTTCAAGTTCAAAAATTGGCCGGTGGCAAAAAAATGTATAGAGACTTACGTTCGGGAGCCGAATCGGGCTGGGACTACACCTCTCGCTGGTTTGCCAATGGAAGAAACATTGAAACCATTGAAACCACCGATATCATTCCTGTAGACCTGAATGCACTTTTATATGGTCTCGAAGAAGTACTAATACGTTGTTACACCGATGACCGAGCGTATGTTGCCTCTTTAAAAAGAAGTATGATCGGCAGGGTTACCTTTTTGGACACCTATTCCTGGAATTCGAATGAGGGGGTCTATGAAGATTTTAATTTTGTTCGACAGCGAAAAACAGGTGTGAAATCGTTGGCAATGACCTACCCCTTGTTCTTTAAAATGGCCAATCAAAACCAGGCCGATGCCATTGCCAAGTATATAGAAACCCAATTTTTAAAACCTGGTGGCGTCGTTACCACCTTGGTGAATACAGGCGAGCAATGGGATGCCCCCAACGGATGGGCCCCATTGCAATGGATGACTATTGTGGGGCTCGAAAATTATGGGCATCATGACCTCGCCAAAACGATTGCGGAACGGTGGGTGGCCATCAACGAAAAAGTATATGCCAATACTGGGAAATTCGTAGAGAAATACAATGTGGAGGATATGGCCCTGGAAGCAGGTGGCGGTGAATATCCCGTACAGGATGGTTTCGGTTGGAGCAATGGGGTATATCTTGCGCTAAAAGCTTTTTTAGAAGAAAAATAGCGATTACTTATTCTCGAATATAGAGCAAGGTAAGTTCGTCATCTGCAATTTCTAACTTGTCAACAAAAGTGAGTGTAAGGACATTACCATCCATAGTATACCGATACTGACTGTCATTGGAAAGGGTAATCAAATTACCGGATACTTGGTACGCGCCTTCGGCGGTATTCAAAAATTCGAACTCCCCGGAATTGGTGACCACCAATGTGCTTCCTTCAAAACTTATTTTGTGCGTACTAAAGTCGGGATCATCACCAAAGAAACAAAAACAGAGCGCATCTGAAAGCTCCCATTGCCCTTCAAGCTCAACGTTGATTACATCATCATTATCCTTGGAACAGGATACTATAAAAAGTACCGTTAGCAGTAAGGTGGTTATTCGTTTCATCGTATTCAAAAGCTGGTCTCTATTAGTATTAACGTATATTTTATGCGACAAGTATCGTGCCCGAACGCTTTTTTTCGTAAAAAATGCAAAAAAAAGAAACCAAAGATCAAAAATACCCGTATACACCACAGATTTTAAGGCCTTCACATCATTTATTTTAAATCGTGGTACTCTTGCCTTAAGTTTACCATGTAATTAGCTAAGAGTAAATTTTTTTCATTTTCATATAGTGTTCTCGTAAAAGAGCCCGTCTTCACAGATAGGGCTCTTTTCAATTACACCAACACTATTACCACCTTGAGTCACTATATTACTTTACTTGTTTCCTGTACCTATTTCCCCTTGAACCAATAGGTTGGGGCATTCTTTAATTCTAATTTTCATTACAATACTTAAGAATGAAAACGGTGTACTTATTAGTTATTCATTGATAATTACACTCAAAAATAAGGTGCATATTCCCGGCACCCAACCGCTAATGAACCAATGGGCGGTTTGAATGTATAAACGGTCGTTTGAATGTATAAACGGAACTGCGTTAGGGAGTGAAGTCATTGTTTGAGTTCTTTTTTCGTCTTTTACGAAAAAAAGCGAGGGCGAAAAGCCCGCCCGTACCCTTGTACGGCAACGCCCAAAATATGCGCGACCTCATTCTTTGGTCTCTTTAAAAAACAATTCCCGATTGGCTGTTTTCATATCGGCATATCGGGGATCCGGCACATAGTCTTGCTTGAGCATTTTGATTACTTCAATACTCAAAAACCCGAATTCACTTACCACCTTCCCATAAAAACGATAAATACCCCTACCCCTAAAAAAATACTTGGCCGCTACCGGGGGGAAGAGCACGGTATCGAACACCTCGCCTTGCTGATCTACCAAGGTGGCAAAGTGCATTCGCTTTCCGTTATGGGTACTGGTATTTTTCACCGTAACCAAATAGCCATAGATATCGATATACTTATTGAGATACTGTTCTAGATCCTTACTACCATTCGTATTTTTAGGTGCCTCCCGAAGAAGCTCAAACGGACTGCACAAACAGAAACCCAAAAGTTCTAACTGCGTGAACGCCATCTCTAGATTTGTAGTATGGAGTTTCGGAATCTGAAAATTTTGTTTTTTGGGAGCGAACAATTTGGGGTGGTCTACTTTGGTACTTTTTCCTAAAAAAAGGTGGCCTTTCCATAACAATTCGTGCTTGTTGGCACCCGTAAAACGAAAGGCATCGATACGAATTAGGATACTTACCTGCTCGATCGAGATCAAGACCCGATCTAGAAAGTCTTCCAAAGAACAAAACTTGCCCTGCGAGCCGCGTTCCTTGAGAATACGCTCCATGACCCTTGATTCCAACTCTTTTAAATACCCAAATCCCAAGTACAGTTCTTTCCCATAAATACGGTTCGAGGCAAGGCTTTTATTGATACAGGGAGCGTGTATGGTAGCCCCGAGCATTCTTGCCTCGTGTATATAGAATTCGGATCGATAAAATCCGCCCCCATTGTTCAATACCGCCACCATATATTCCAACGGGTAGTAGGCCCTTAAAAACAGTGTTTGATAGCTTTCTACGGCATAGGAAGCCGAGTGCCCCTTTGCAAAGGCGTAGCCAGCAAAACTGGCCACCTGGTTCCAAATTTCAAAAATAAGCTCCTCGGCATAGCCCTTCTTACGGCAGTTCACGATAAACTTCTCCCGTACTTTTTGAAATTCTTCGCGAGAACGGAATTTACCACTCATACCACGGCGCAATACATCGGCTTCGCCCAGGCTAAGATCCGCAAAATGGTGTGCGACTTTAATGACGTCTTCTTGGTATACCATAACCCCATAGGTATCGGGCATTATATCGAGCATTACGGGATGGGCTTTCTCCTCGGCCCTACCCTTGTTTCGATGCCGTAGAATGTACTCGCGCATCATACCGCTCTTGGCCACCCCAGGGCGAATGATCGAACTTGCCGCAACAAGGCCCAAATAGGTATCGACCTCCAATTTTTTAAGCAACATACGCATAGCGGGCGATTCTACGTAAAAACACCCCATACACTGTGCCGTTTTCACCAGCGAATTGATCTTGGGATCCTTCTTAAAGCTTTTGATATCGTGAATATCTATGCGTGCAAACTCTTCGGGGCGATCGCGCGCTAAAATTTCGATGGTTTCCCGAATCTTGGCCAAGCCCCGCTGCCCTAGAATATCGAATTTATAGAGCCCTACATCCTCGGCAATAACCATATCGAATTGGGTGGTCGCAAAGCCTTTGGGCGGTAAATGGGTGGCCGAAAACCAATGCAAGGAATGTTCGCTAATTAGAATGCCCCCGGCATGAATACTCAGGTAATTGGGCATCCCTTCCAAGAGGCGGGTGTATTTTACTACCAACGAAGAAACCTCATCTAAACGGGTCGCTTCCAAGCGGCCGTCGGAAAGTAGATCGATCTCATCTTTAGGTAGTCCGAAGACCTTTCCCAGTTCCCGTACCATACCCCGCCATTTAAAAGTGACATAGGTCCCTAGTAGGGCCACATTTTCAAAGCGATCAAAGATGTATTGTGTCATTACCGGGCGATCGCGATGTGAAAAATCGATATCAAAATCGGGGGGATTGGCCCTGTACAGATTAATAAAACGTTCAAAATAAAGGTCGAGCTCCATGGGATCTACATCGGTAATACGCAATAGATAGGCAACAATACTGTTCGCCCCACTGCCACGCCCTACATAGAAGAATCGTTGCCGACGGGCATAGGAGACAATATCCCAATTGATTAAAAAATACGATACAAATCCCATTTTTTTAATGAGCTGTAGCTCTTTTTGCAAACGTGCCATAACGGCCTCATCGGCCTTGGGGTAGCGATATGGGAGCCCTTCTTGGCATAACTTTTCCAATAATAGCGTATCGTCTTTTACCTTACCGGTATACGTTTTTAAATTCTGGGGGTTTCGACCTTCCGAAAAATCGAACGCAATGTTGCATGAATTCATTAATCGCTCGGTGTTTTCCAATATAAAACGGTATTCGGAAAAGGCGGCGGCCAAGTTCTGCACGGGGAACATCTTCTCTTCTTCACTGGCCTGTTCGGTGGTCGATAATTTGCTTAGTAAAGTATTGTTATCAATGGCACGCAACAACCGATGGGCGTTAAAATCGCGTTTGTTCCGAAAGGTAACCGGTTGCTGTACTACCAATTTATCTTTTAAAGTAACGATTCTTGAGAAACGCAAGCGTCGTAAATCGGCAATAGAAATACCAATGTACTCATGCGCCCTAAAAGTTTCGATTTCTTGCAACAACACCGTTTCAAAAGGGTAGATGATATAGGCATTCTCAAATTCGGGAGCGATAGGCGGAAATGGGTTTTGCTGATGCAGATGCTCAGAAAGGAAGTTATTTAATTCTAAATACCCTTCGTTGTTTTTCGCAATGCCTACATAGCACTGATCCACCCCGTTTCGAAAGTCGATACCGAGCAGGGGCCTAATTCGATACTCGGGCGCTTTTCGAACAAAATTCAAGCAGGCAGAGGTATTGTTGATATCGGTCAGTACCAATTGAGTTACCTGATTCTCCTGTGCCAGCTGCAATAATGCCAGCTCGGAAAACGTACCGAAACGAAGACTATAATATGTGTGGCAGTTAAGATAGATGGTGAAAAGGTTAGAGGTTAGATGTTAGATGTTAGATGTTAGATGAAAAAAATAAATTCAAATACAAACCCAAACATCAAATTCAAAACAAGTTATGAGTTCGGAGTTCAGAGTTATGAGTATAGGGTTGGTGGAAAATAAAATATCAATAACTGATTACTCTTCACTGCTTACTGCTCATTGATTACTTTTTACTTTGTACTGAATACTGCTTACTGCCAACTGTTCACTGTTAATTGCTCACTACCAACCGACCACCATTCACTGTTTCCGATGTGCAAGCACTACGGGTGGTAGGCCATTGAACGGGTTGTGCATACGCCCAATAGTCTTTGCCCCGAGGCCCGAGGCCCGGAGAATACTTTTATCTCCATAGCGTTCCCGTATCGTATCCATAGCATTATAGAGATTCAATATTTCCTCGGTATCATCAAAAAGGTTGATCTGATAATTACCACTTACCAAATGGCTAAATCGAATACCGACCAAGCGTACTAGCAATCGCCTGTTGTACAATATCTTGAACATGTCCAAAATTTTGGGAATCAATATATGATCGGCACTGGTGTAGGGTATTCGCATTTGTTTGGAATAGGTATTAAAATCGGAATAGCGAATCTTGATAGTGACGCAGGCGGTTAATTTCTCTCCTCGCCGCAATTGATAGGCCAAATTCTCGGTCATGGCGATCAGTATACCGCGAAGTTTTACCACATCGATCGTATCCCGCTCAAAGGTGCGTTCGGTAGAAATAGATTTACGTTCACAAAAGGGAATTACGGGGCTATTATCGAGCCCATTGGCCCGTTTCCAAATAACCGTACCATTGGCCCCAAGTACGCGTTGCATAACCTCCATCGGCATTTCCTGAATATTCAGTATCTGGCGTAGGCCCAAATTGCGTAGGGTCTGGTAGGTCTTATCCCCTACCATGGGGATCTTTTTAATGGATAGTGGTGCTAAAAAAGGTTTTTCGAGCCCATAATCGATCTTTAACTGGTTGTTGGGCTTCGCCTCGTTCGTGGCTACTTTGGACACTACCTTATTGACCGACAGACCAAAAGAAATAGGCAGGCCTGTCTCCTTTATGATTCTTTGGCGCAGTTCGGAAGCGTACTTATAGGCCCCAAAAAAGCGATCCATGCCCGAGAGATCCGCATAAAACTCATCGATGCTCGATTTCTCGAACAAGGGCACTTTTTCTTTGATGATTTCCGTTACCATATCGGAATGCTTGCTATAGGTACCAGCATTGCCGCGAATAACAAAGGCTTGCGGGCAAAGTTCCCTGGCCATCTTCATAGGCATACCCGAGTGTACACCAAAACCACGGGTTTCATAACTGCAAGCCGCTACAACACCACGATCGCCCGTACCACCTACCAATAAAGGCCTGTTTTGTAGTTCGCGATTCAATAAGCGCTCTACCGATACGTAAAAGGTATCTAAATCGATATGTAATATGGTCTTGTTCATCACTATCCTAGAAAGGATAGCTAATATATGGAATATTTCCCTTTATTTGGATTATTTCCAATTATAATACTCAAAACTAACCGTATTGCGGCTATTCGTCACTCATCTCTTTGGGCGTATATACCATATATGGTTTCAGCATTGTTCATTTCTAATCAAAGGCAAAACCTGTAACTATTCTAAATAGCAGCGCATAAAGCCCTACGGCGACCAAGGAAAAACTGAACCATGTAAACACCTTCAAGTAGTTTTTCAGTATATAGTGTCCTAAATTTCTAAATCCTTCCAAGTAAATTTCCCTAATAAGTATTCTTGTCTTCATAATCATTTCCTTAACTATTTCCTTATTGGCAGACAAAGGCCGTGCTAAGATTAAAATCGGGTCGATATTTTGGTTCAAAACAATCAAAAAACAGACAAAATGCCTTCTTTTTAGTAAACTACCTCGGGGCAAGCCCACGAGGCATTAAAAGGAAATTTAACATTGATTTCGACACTGGCCTGTCTGAATACTCGCCGTGCAGGCGTCGGAGCATTATAAATATCGATTATCGAGTAAAATGACCTAGTCAATAGCGTTTCAAAAAAGTTCATTTTTATGTATTTTCAACCCTTCTAAGGATGAGAATAGTGCGAAAATTATTCGATGTTCTGAATAAAAATTCTAGCGGTAAGAAAGTATTTATTGGTACGGTAGTTCCTCTTTTTTTGAAAGTTTAGATATACTACTTCCCCAAAACTACTTTTTTGTTCAATAGCATATATAGTACGTAGTATTCCGGTAAAGTTTCCTTCCAATGTAAAATCGTATGTATTCAATTGGTTCGAGGCTACTGAAGAAATATGGGGCTCATTAAAGTCTAGCAGTTTAAGACCCTGTTCTTCTACTTCCAGATTGATAATTCTGAGCAGGTTGTTTTCCATCGCAGTATTGCCCAAATTCATCTTGTTCAAGATAGAATCATAGTGTTTTTGCTTTTTTACGAGCAAGGCCAACTGTTCAGGTGCATTTTCGAACAAGCGTTGTTCTGCTTGTAATGTGATATACTCGTTCTTTACCGCCACCGTATTTGAAATCGCAAACCGATAACACAGCAATAACACCAACAAGATGCCCAACAACAAGACTCCGTTTTTAGTTTTACCGCTCATTGATTGTTATTTTGATGGAAAAATCGGAGGAATTTCGTGAACTATAATCATAATCGGTGGTCTCTACATGATCGATCCATGCCAATTTCTCAAGTGCGGCGATCCAGCTATAAAAATCACTATTGTCACTTGCCTGCCCGGAAACGATCATACTATTATTGATCAGTAGTACCGGTTTTGAGGCTCTAATGGGCTTTTGTAAGGGTTGGTACTGCACATCGTTCAAGACCAAGGATCCTGGAAGACTTTGTACCAATTGATCCAAGAACAACGAAGTTCTTGAATTGGCCATGGCCAACACCGCATTCAAACGATCTTCTTTCCGCTTTACTTCGGCTTTTAGGCGCAGCAGTTGTTCTTTGTTCGCATCATTGACCGCCAAGGCTTCTTCAATCGCCCCTACTTTCTCATAATAGTGATTGAAAATCAAAAAATTAACGAATAAGAGCCCTAGAATAAACACGAGCGATGAACGCAGTAACAGCTTAAAATGCCGCTTGTTGGTAAAATCGCTTCGCAGGTGTGCTTTCGCATCTTGCAAATTACCATCTGCATCGGTACTTTTTAGAAGGTGACCCAATATACTGGAAAATCCCAATAAGTGGGTACTCTTAACGGCAAGGCCATTGATCGTGTAGGTCCTATTTTCATCACCCGAATTAGGGTTTACCGCACTAACTTTCTCATTTTCAATTACCAACTCCTTATTGGAAACCAATACCTTTCCCATAGGCAAATAGGGTGCACTGTTCGAAATAGGAGAAAACCCCAATGAAATTGCGACCACCTTTAGTTGTAGCCCTGCAAGTTCCTCTAAAAAAGAATCTAGTTGTTCCTTTCTGCAGATAGAAATAAGCAATTGCTCCTTGGTCCTGACCACCTCGTAGTAAAAATTTGTAAAATCGAGATTCGGAAAAGAAGTATGCACCACTGCCTCTATAGTATCGGTATGGGTCGATGCTACGAGTTTGGTCAGTACTTCTTTGGTATGCACCGTTAAAAAAAAGGGAAGTTCCTTTTGAATTGTATTGGCAAGTTCATGAAGGGTAACGAAACTGGCTTCCTCTAAAATAACAAGCTCTTGTTTTTTCTGTTGTACTTGCACCAAATGAAACCGCAGCCCGTTTGCATGCTCGCACACTTCAAGGCCATAGTACAGAAACCCTTCGTTCGCATATGTTTTGATTCGATCGAGCACTAGTAAATTACGGTAGGTTTGATCAAGATGGTCAATTTTTGTTTGCTATCTTCTCGCTTTTTCTTACTGAAAAGCCATTTGATAATCGGGATTCTAGCCAATAAAGGAACGCCACTACCTGTATCGTTCTTTACTTTTTCTTCCAGGCCTCCTAAGATGGCCAAGTCTTGATCTTGCATTCGAATAATAGAACTAAACTCTCTTGAGGTAAGCCCAGGAGGCGCCTCGTCTTCGATACGCTCTGTGGTAAAATCGGACTGAATTACATTGATTTCCATGGTTACCTGTCCGTCTCCCGACACCAAGGGCTTGATACTGATGGCCAATTCGGCATCGATCGGTTGGTAGTTTCGTACTTCGGAAGTAGTGGGAATCTGAGAACCAAAAAAGTTTTGATTGGTGACGACATAATAGGTTGTTTCCCCGATAGACATATTGGCCCTATGCCCGTTTAAGGTAGACAGTTTTGGGGTAGATCGTATTTTCAGGTTTCCATTTTGCTCCATTGCTTTGATGGTCGCAAAAAATTCGGGAACCACCTTTCCTATATTAAAGGAGCCGAAACCATCAAAGCCCCCGATAATTTTATTCACGGCACTTGCGCCGAGGGTAAGATCGGCCTCGGGAAACAATTTCCCGCTTGTATTCACAGGGTTTTCCCCGATCCCCCAACTGATACCAGTCTCAACGGTTGCCGATTTCTTTACTTCGATGATCATTACCTCGATCAACACCACTGGTACCGGTTTGTCAATTTCTGCAATGAATTTTCGAAAGCGGTTGATATTGGCCGCGGGGCCACTTACCAAAAAACTGTTCAGCTCAAAATCCATTCGAATATCAAGATCTGTTTTGATATCGTCGGGTAGAATATTCACCAAGGCCTCTGCCTCTGAACCATAACTTCCAAAAGCGTTCGACTGGGTATTCACATTCCTAGAATTCCCAAATCGCTGGTTATTGTTATTATTTTGATTGTTGCCAAAGCCTTGGTTGTTTCCAGCGCCATTCTGAAAACCGCCGCCTCCTACGTAGTTCACATTACTGTTTACCGTTCTTCCTGAAACACGCCCTCCAAAAGAAGATTGCATGGGGTCGCCCAAGAGTTCTACCGAACGGTGCATCATTTGGATCACCTCTACCCTTCGCACACTCAATTGATCTGCAGTACCAAAGAAATATACATTGCCTTCTTTCTTAAAAGTGAAGTTGGTCGGGGTCGGTGCGGTGGTTCCCTGTCTTCGTTGCGTTTGGTTTTGTGTCCCGTTCTGATTACCTCTATCATTTTGCTGGGTGGTAGAAGCACTGGTAAAGGAGCTCTTGCTTTGACTTTCAAACATTCGTTCTAACAACTCATCGTAGGTAATACGATCTATTTTAAAGGTAACCGTCCCTGCTTCTTCCAAGGGTGTTGCCGTGTAGACGTTTAGTTCCAAGTCGACGCTAAGATCCCGAATAATCGCTGCTATGGGTACTTCTACAAAATCAACCGAAACCACTTTTTTTACCGAGTCAAGGACCTGATAGTAGAAATTATCCCCATTTCTAACCCTTTTCATAGCACTTGGACCACCATCGCCGGCTGGGCCATCGGGACTACTAAAAAGGTAAAAGCCATCCCTCGATTTAGAATAGTCGAGTCCGTTCGATTCTGCCAAACTCTTCATAGCGGTATCAAAGGTGGCATTACTCAAATATAGGTTAAGGGGCATTGCTTCCATCCCATTGTTGAAGAGCAGATTTCGGCCCGACTCATCAATGATCTTTCGAAATGCTTTTTCTAAAGGAATGTTTTTTAAATCGATGGAAAGCAAATCGTTCAGGGCATCAAAACGCACAATCGGTTCTGGTTCAATAATTTCGGGCGGTGGCGGATTAAACCGCATAATAGAGAGGATGTTTCCCGTAAACGAAATATCAAGATCGTACTGCTGTACCAAAAATACCAACAAATCGGCCACTGTTACATTCGAAAAATTATTGACGATGCTGATATCCTGTAGCTCGGGGCTTACATTCATATTTAGCTTGTGCACCTTGGAAACTGCAAGAAGAAAATTGGTAAGACTTACATTGGCTACATTGATCTCTAGTTTCAAGGTCTCGTTAAGTCCGGCATTTTCAACGGCCAAGGCCTCTAAATTATTCTTGATGTTTTGAATCCTGCCTTCGTCCTGTCCAAACAAACAAACAGCGCATAACAAAAAAACTAGGAGTAAGGTATTTTTCATTTCTTAGTTGGTTAACAGTGAATACACTTCTTCTATGGCCGTTTCACCGTTTTGAATCATCTTTAAGGCGTTGTGGTGTAAGGTAACAATTTTATTTTCTTCCAAATAGTCATCGATCTGCATGGCATTATTTTTAATTCGGAGCACCAATTCCCTGGTAATGGGCAGGATCTCGTATATTGCTTTGCGACCTTTATAGCCCGTATGGTGGCAGGCGGTACATCCTTTGGCGATATAATGGTGGGTCATCGCCTTGGGAGGTGCAAACCCATCGGGAAAAAGATCATGGGACAAGGTTTCTTGCTCCTTGCAATGCACACATAACTTTCGTACCAATCGTTGGGCCACACTCATATTTAAGGTAGTCGCGATCAAAAACGAAGGAATCCCCATATCGATTAGACGGGAGATAGTCGCCCATGCCGAATTCGTATGTATGGACGAAAGCACCAAGCGCCCGATCAATGCCGTTCTAATAGCCATATTGGCCGTTTCCACATCTCGCACCTCCCCTACCATCACGATATTCGGGTCTTGTCTTAAAAACGTCCGCAGGGCTTTCGAAAAATCGAGCCCGATACTCTCTTTTAACTGCACCTGGTTGATCCCTTCCATGGTATACTCGACCGGGTCCTCGATGGTAAGGATATTGGTATCGGCAACATTCAAAAGCTTCAAAGTGGCATACAGGGTGGTGGTCTTTCCCGAACCGGTAGGTCCTGAAATTAGTACGATCCCATTCGGTTTTCGAATGGCTTCTTTGTAAATGCGCAATTCTTCCTGCGTAAACCCAAGATCCTCAAGATCAATAGAAGCGGCATCTTTGCTAAGAATACGCAATACAATCTTTTCGCCGAATAAGGTGGGAAGGGAAGATACGCGAATATCAAACTCATCCCCGATCCATTTTACGGTAATACGACCATCTTGCGGCAGGCGTTTCTCCGAGATATCCAAATCGGCCTTGATCTTGATTTTGTTAATGATTACGGGATACTCATCGATCGGGATGTTGAAGTGTTCGACCAATTTCCCATCCAAACGAAAGCGTATTCTACACCGGGTCTCATAGGGTTCAAAATGAATGTCACTACTTCCGATTTCCTTGGCGGTAATCAAAATTTTCTCTAAAAAATCGGGGGTATACCGCAGGTTCTGATCCACTGTCTCCGCCGCTTTGCGATAATTGGCGGTCAGGTAGTCTTGTAGTATTATCGGCTCACAATATTCTAGTTGTACGGTCGTATTAAGCACAATTTGCAATTCTGTCGAAAGGGTATCGAGGGTATCACTATCCGTCTTGAAAAACAGAGTGTCATTTTTCTCGGCAAAAGGAACAATTCTATAGTGAAAGGCCTGTTCAGCATTGATACGCTGTTGTATGGTGGCCGGTATTTTATAATCGATCTGCATCTTATAGCGTATAGAGTGAGGGAGATTCTACAAAAAAGCTCCCTGCAAGGATGATGGCCAAATAGATGGCCATATAACCCGCCAAGGGCACTGTGGTCATTCCCCTTCTTTTCTTTAGGGCAAAAAATAGCAAAAGGGAAAAGAAAACACCCCCGGCAAACAGTACAATAAAGGTAAGCGGCGGAAACCCCACGGCCATTGCGTAAAAAAATAAGAGGTCTCCCATTCCAAAACTGTGGTTGATAAATTTTTTTTTCAAAATGAACTTGGCATAGATGAACAAGATCAAAACTATTAATGTTACCAGGGCTATGTTCGTTACCAAGGACAGTAGAAAGAAATGTTCCGTAGCCACCGTATCATAAAAAATAAGCCCTAGGAAAATGCCCAGTAGCGGAAACAGGAACCAAGAGACCAACCGCTCTTTTACATCCTGAAAAAAAATACTCCCGCAACAGCCCATGGCCAAAATTTTAAGAACAATAATCAATCTTTTACAGTTTGTTTCGGGGTACCCGTCTCGTCGATCTCCCATACGTTCAGTACCCCATCCCCATCAAAATCGGTAATAGCCTCGGCCCTTGCCTTGAAAGCGGCATTATCGGCACTTAAGATTTGGTATATGTAATTAGACGTGCCATTTTCCTTAATAGTTTTTGGGGCTTCAAAATCGAGTTCGTTAAAGTCGGTACTGTATTTACTGTACATATAGCGGTAGGTACTTTGCGCATTGTAAATGGCCTTTAACTGTACCTGTGCCTCTACGCTCTTTGCCTTGGTGATCAAGGGCATTAGATTAGGCAATGCCAACAAGAGCAAAATTCCGATAATGGCCAGCACGATCAGCATTTCTTGCAAGTTGATGCCCGGTATTTTTTGATCCCTTCGTTTCATTCGAATAAATTTTTTGACAAGGTATAAAAATCAAGGATAAATTAGTAGGCAAGGCACAAAAGATACACATACACGCATTTCTTACAATAAATAATTTTTTCTTACAGTAATACCCTACATCTTTTTAGCATCCAAACCATCATTCACCCATAATTGCTAAGATAATCTACTTCCCTGCAAGTTTTTTGCAGGGAAAGATTCTATTTTTGTGTTTTTAATAGCTTACTAAATATTATAGGATTTATCATATAATATTTAGTTTATTTATTCACAAAAATCGGCTATTATGATTATACCAATACCAAGAAACAGTTACTTTGTAATGCCATAGTGCCATCAGGATGTTGAGCCATGCCCTTAAGCGGGTTACAACCCAAAGAAATTTTTTTTATATCAGCTTTAAAAAGATTTTGATAAAATAACCCCAAATCCAAAAGAAGCACCTAAATAAAAGATATATAAACCATTCACCAACACAATTCAAATGAAAAGAAACATTCTTCGACCAGCGATTCAACTTAGTCTACTATTCTGCTTTGGCACTATTTTTGGCCAAGGAAATCTTGTTGATAGCAGTACTTGGACGGTGGGCCAGCCCACGAACCTGACCCCGGGATTCAAACAATTGGGCGG
>CALLVX010000159.1 GCA_938010765.1 uncultured Flavobacteriaceae bacterium
CGAACCGTTTTATCCGTGTCCCAAAATCAACTGGCACAAATCGAACCGAGATTATTGGCACGGTTTGAACCGAAACCACTGGCACAATCACTCCGAAACAGGTGGCACAAATCGAACCGAATTAGCCACTTTAAAATGCAATCTACAACTTTGTTCATCTGTAAAATGTACCCCAAAAGAAAATATATCCATATTTAACTATAATATTATTAATTAAATATACGAAATTATATTGAAATTAGGGGTGTTTACGGACATACAATATTCCAAAGTTCAAAAGTGAAGCGTACATCTAATTTCTAATTTTCAAAAGGAAAAAGCTGATGAAAAATGACAACACTTTAGGATAATCACCTCAAAAGCAAATAGTTAAAACTAAAAAGAGTCCTGACCTTGCGGTCAGGACTCTTTTACGAGAACACTATATGAAAATGAAAAATTATATACGTTTAGATGGTAATACCTTCTTCAGTATTACAAAACAAACATACATCACAGTGGCGATTTTAAAAAAACATTGTTGTGAATTGTATGAAAATTGTGGTGAGAATAACAGTTTTTGAAGGTATCGCAAAAAAAAGACACCCAGATTGGGTGTCTTTTTAATGATATTTTTCTCTTATCATGAATTCATAGAGGAAATAATAAATTCTTTAAACTCCTTTGAAATAGGAATCAAGTTATTGTTGATCATAATATCTTTTGAATTGATAGCATCAATATGGTCAACATTTACGATATACGACTTATGCGCTCGATAGAATTTATTCTTTGGTAGTTTCTCGAGGTAGTCTTTCAAAGGAGAGCGAACCAAGAACTTTTTATCGACTGTATTCACTTCTAAATATACATTATCCGCTTTGATGAATTGTATATCTCCAAACTGAATACGGTAATAAAGGTGTTGCTTTTTAACGAAAATAGAGTCTTTCAAAACGGAGTTCGAAACTGCAATATCTTCTTCTTGAAGGGCTTCACCTCCAGCACTTTTATCTGAACGAATAAAATTGGAAAGCGCAATTTCGATTGAAGTATACAAATCTTGTTGCTCAAATGGTTTTACCAAATAACCATTCGGCTTTACCGTTTTAGCATTTTCCACTGTCGCTCGATCTGAATTCGAGGTCACAAAAATGAAGGGAATATCGTAATGTTCTCGAATATGTTTTCCTAAATCAATGCCCGTTTTATCGGATGCCAATATAATATCGATCAGCACTAAATCAACTTGTTGCGTTTTCAACACTTCTTCGGCCTGTTCGTAGACAATTACATTGTCTACGATTTCATAGCCAATCTCTTCAAGCATCGATTGCATGTCATCGGCGATGATCACATTGTCTTCAACAATTAGTATTTTAATAGCTTGTTCCAAGGTAGGTAAGGTTTTTGGTGGTTTTCAAAATTACAAAATTTTATGATAACTGATAAACATCAGTACGGCTAACAAAAAAGTACTCAACGCTAACTTTTTTAGCTCGGGGTCGAACAGCAAGGGTGTTTTAATTCGGTATACTTTGGTACTATGAATGGCTATTGGTATAAAGGCCAACATTGGTAAATAGTGTTGTAAGGAAGTTGCCGTTAATACTATAAAAATCACCATCCCTAAAAAGGCGGTTCCTAAAAGCATATAGTGATATCGTTTCCCATTTACAAAACCCATTTTTACTACCATTGTATTTTTGAGTGCTTTCTTATCTGATTCAAAATCCCTTAAGTTATTGAGGTTTAAAACCGCTGTACTTAAGGTACCTATGGTTATTGCCGGCAGAAATGCTACCAACGTGATAAACTTGGTAAACAAGAACATTGAACCTACAACTGCAAGTAAGCCAAAGAAAAGAAAAACAAATACATCTCCCAATCCTCTGTAACCATATGCCGATGATCCAACGGTATATTTGATTGCGGCCCATATACTTACTACACCAAGTGCCAAAAACAAAAAGGACGAACCAATATTTTCAGGGCCAAAAGCCCGGAAAACAACTACAATAACCAATATTAAGCAAACAAGGATCGAAATAATTATACCCCGTTTTAATTCTTTTCGCCCAAGAATACCGCTCTGCAATGCCCGCTTTGGTCCTATTCTATCTTCATTATCGGTTCCCTTCACACCATCGCCATAATCGTTGGCAAAATTCGAAGTAACCTGAAACCCAATTGTAGTCAACAAAGCCAGTATAAAAATTAGTAAATCACTTTTTCCGTAAAAATTAGCTAAGGCCGTACCCATCACTATCCCCGAAACTGACAATGGAAGGGTTCGCAACCTAGCCGCATTGAGCCAAGCTTTTATTTTAGTCACTCTAAAATGGATCTTCTATTTGCACTCTTTTACCATCTTGGTATGAAGCAACAAAGGCATCTTGAAAACCAAGATCTACCAATTGTTTTCTAAAAAGTTGTGCTTCTTGCAGGGTTTCGAAATTTCCTAGAGAGTAGGAATAAAATGGATTTGTTTTTACGAACAAAGTGTTGGTAAGGGCTTCCGAAGCCAAGGTCACATTGTTTTCAACAAAGGATTTAACTTGTACCGAATATATTTTTTCTTTTTCCAAGAACTCTTTCGCCAAGTAAAATTCCTTTACCAAGCTAAGCTCTTCATTTTGTACCTTAAGATTATCGATACGCGCCTTCACAGCATCAAGACTATCCAAAGAAACCAATAAATTATTTTGTTGTTCAAAGCTATTAGAACTGCTAAGACCTGCGGTAAACGAAGTAATGGCCAGTGTCCCAATTAAAAAAAGTGCCGTAATCCCTGCAAGTACATTGCGCTGTATTTTGCTACGCTTTAGCTCTTTGTTCTTAAATTTTATCTGGTCTAAAAGACGCTCATTGATTATCTGAGCCTTGTCAATGTCTTTGTGTAGTTCCAGTAAATCGCTTTCTTCTATAAAGGGCATGTGCTATTGAGTTTTAGGGGGACTTGACTCGCTAAAGTTAACTAAATCTCGTTCAGCTGAACAAAATAAACTGACCAATTGTTGCAAAAATAGATTTTTTAGTGGTAAAGACATAAAAAAGCGTTGTTAAAATAATATATTTAGTTGATATTCATCTGCTTACCAAATATTATTTTTTTTTAAATACGGTAAATACCATCTCCTTTTATTTCTATTTTTCGAGCCTTATACAAGGTACCTATCCCTTTTTTAAACGTTTTTTTACTCATTTCGAGTTCCCTAACAATATCTTTAGGATCCGATTTATCATGGAGCGGCAGAAAACCACCGTGCGCAACTAAGACTTCATATATCTTTTCCGCAGTCGGCTCCAATACTTCTGTCCCCATGGGTTGCAGGGAAACATCTATTTTTTTATCTGGCCGTATATGTTTGACATACCCTTTCATAGCTAGGCCTACGGCCATTTTCTTAAATATTTCGTTAGAGAATACCAACCCTTTATGAATGTTGTTAATAATCACCTCCCACCCTAAATCTGTCAAACGTGTTACCAAAAGGTCTACCTCCTGACCTTCTTTAACCATAAGCTCTTTCGCATTTAAAAATTTGTCTAATTTATTTGAGCCCACTAAGCGAAAAGAAAGTTCATCCATATAGCAATGCACTACATACCATTGGCCTTCTTTCATCTTATCTCTTTGTTCGCGAAAGGGCACCAACAAGTGCTTTTCAAGACCCCAATCTAAAAAGGCCCCTATCTTGTTTACCTCTACCACTTTTAAGAATCCAAAAGCGTTTCTTTTAACAAATGGTTTAAGACTAGTTGCAACGGGCCGTTCTTCATGATCCAAATAGCAAAAGACCGAAAGCTTATCCCCTATTTCATATGTGGCGGGTACATATTTATTGGGCAGCAAAATTTCAACTCCTGTGGAGCTTTGCAGAAATAGTCCAACACTAGTGTTCCTCACTATTTCGAGTGTGTTGTAATTTCCCAGTTCTATCATGGCGCAAAAGTAAGTTTTAAATAAAATAGGTTTACGTATTCCATCATAAATTTCATTCGTAGAATAAATAATACATGAAAAAACACTCAGATCTCATTTTCTTGAGAAGAAACATTTAACTCTTAACAAAGTTGATAATGTTCTGATTATACTACTATAGCAAGGTACGATTTCAAAAAAAAAGCCATTCAGTAAACTGAATGGCTTTTTAAAACTGTTCCTATATACTACTTATTGTATACAGCAGCTTTCTTAAAATGCTTACACAATTGATAGTAAATAACGGCTCTGTGCTTATTTCTGTTCGAAGTACCGTATTTTTCAACTACGCTCTTAACCGCAGCCATTAGTTCGGGACTGTCTTTTAATCCCAACTTCTTAACTAGGTAATTCTTTTTAACAGTTTCCAATTCTTTCTCATCAGATCCAGATACTTTGGATGCATCGATGTTGTAGATGGCAGGACCTAGGCCAACAGTAACTTTGGTTAATAAATCCATGTCTGCGGCTTCTCCAAATTTGTCTTTGATATCAGCTGCGTACTTAACGATTAAATCATCTCTTTTACTCATAATAGTCAGTGTTCTATTAGTTAACGGTTAATAAAAACCGAAGATATAAAATCGAAGTAGTCGAGCAAAATTTTATTATTCAATAATCTTGGGGTATTGATTTCCAGCAACTTAGGTCGGCTTGTCTTACTATAAAAGTGTTCGAAAACGTTTTCGAGACCTTCTTCACTATCAACCGAAAGGTAATCTAGTTCGTACATTTGACACAAATACTTAGCATTTAGTTCATGTTTCGTTTCAAAAAATCGTTCAAAATTAGGGCTATTTTCTTTTCCTGGTAAAATTCTAAAAATACCTCCTCCTTGATTATTGAACAGTATAATTCGAAAATCGTTTCTCAAATAATTATTCCAAAGTGCATTACTGTCATAAAAGAAACTTAGGTCGCCTGTCATCAAAACTGTTGGTTGCTTACTGTATAATGACGCCCCTATCGCCGTAGAAGTGCTGCCATCGATGCCGCTGGTTCCTCGATTGCAATAAACTTTTAATGAGGCATCTAAATCAAACAGCTGTGCGTACCGCACAGTTGAACTGTTGGCTAATTGCAATTGATACCCTTTGGGTAGGTATCCCAAACTTTGATGAAAGGCCTTCATATCTGAAAACGGAATATTTTTAATGTACCCTTCCCGTTTAGATTCATACCCTTTTCGAATACGGTTCCAATTTGTAAAATAATCGCTCTCTAAAAATTCCGTTGCCGCAAGTAATCTGCCAAAAAAATGATTTGGAACGCATTTAAAATGGTGTGAAAGACAGAAAAAGGTATCGAACGCCCGAAGAGAATCTACATGCCAATGATGAACGGGCTTGAATTCTCGTAAAAAAGCTTTTATTTTTTTAGAAACGATCAATCCTCCAAAGGTTAACAATATTTGGGGCTGCAGCTGTTCAAACCATTCCTTCGAATCCTTCAGTTTTTCTATAGGAGCGATCAAGCTATCAATACTTGGGAAAAAATTCGGGTTATGTAGGTTTGATGTGGTTTCGGTCAACACGATCACAGAAGGATCGTTGGCCAACATATCTAAAAATTCTTGATTTACGGTATCGGGATAATTGACCCCCACTAGCACCAGCTTTTTAACCGCACTTCTCCAGATTTTCTTGTATTCGGAATAATCGGTTATCGAAGATGTTGATAGCTGACTTTCGGGTTTTTCAATAAGTGGTATCGACTGCACCGACAATTTATCATAAAGCGGTTCTTCGAAAGGGATATTAACATGCACTGGCAATTTGTTATTTACCCCCATTTCAAACGCCTGGCGCAATTCATTTTCGTTAAATGTTTGTATTTGGCTTTGAACCGTATCGACGGGCGCTTCTTTTAGCCATTCGGAAGCGTATCTCAGTACACGATCCATAGCATGCGTTACGTCTTGTCTTAGATGTGTCGAATACCCAATATGCCTATGAAAAACATCATCTTGCCGTATGGTTTGCCCATCCCCAACATCAATCTTATAAGTAGGCCTATCTGCCGAAAGTATGATGATAGGAATTTGGCTATAAAAAGCTTCCGCTACCGCCGCATAGTAATTTAATAGTGCGCTTCCCGAGGTACAGGTGACCACTACGGGTTCTTGTAATTGTTGGGCAATACCCAATGCAAAAAAACCCGCACAACGCTCATCTACAATACTATAGCATGAAAAATAAGGGTCTTCAGAAAAGCCGATGGTTAAAGGTGCATTGCGTGAACCAGGGGAAATAACAATATTTTTGACCCCGTATAATTTACAATACATAACAAGCGTCTGGGCCGCGGGTATACTAGAATATTTCATTATCACAAAAATACGACGCAATGGCTTCTTAGCACAAATTTAGCCATAAAACTATGCTTTATCCAATACTTGTAGTATCGTCTTGCTTTTGGCAACCGTCTCTTCCCATTCTTTCAATGGGTCAGATCCTTCGGTAATTCCTCCGCCTATATAAACGAAAGCCCTCTCTTCTTTTAACTGCATACAGCGTAAATTCACAAACAACTCTGTTGCAGATTTTACTGTTTTATAAGCACTGTTCTCTTGGTTTTTTCGATTGGTATTCCTAGCTGATACCTGTTTAAAGTTCAATTCTCCCAAGTATCCCGTATAAAATTCCCGGTGATATCCCTCATTGCTTAAAATAAACTCCTTAGCAAAGCCCTTAGGCGTACCACATACCGCCGGTGTAGGGTGCAAGGCATCTATAATCGAATCTAAGCCTGCGGTAATCCGGCCCGAAAGTTTTGTCCTAAGGTGCCAAAGGTTTCCTGCCCGAACATTCTCCATTTCCTGAATTTGCAACCCCGCTATCTTTTGATTCAAAGCCTTTTTAATGAAATCGGTGACTACAGCCTGCTCGTTTAGTTCTTTCACCTCCCAAATAGGTTCTTGATCTTCAACAAAAATCCGAGTGCCGGCCAAGGACATGGTTGCAAACTGTTTATTTTCTGATTTCCATAAGATTTCGGGAGTGGCCCCTAACCATGTTCCTACCTTCGGGTGATACCACCAATAACAAAAAGCATTTGGATAGGTTTCTAACAAGGATTGAAAAAGGGCAGTAGGCGATTTTTTGCATGAAGTCGTCAACCTTCTTGATAGTACTACTTTTTTGAGCTCCGAGTTTTCGATTGTCGCTATTGCTTTTTGCACAAGTTTTGAATGCTCATTTTTTTGGGCATCATCAACCATAAGTTGCGCACCTAAACTATCGGTTTTAGCTTGCATAGATCGATCCGTCGTTTCAAATTGCTCATCTATCCTGAGAAGTATCGAAGGCTTTTCATTATCGAAAGGCGCAAAAACAAATCCCGTCTCCTCGAAATCGGTTAGGTAATTTAAACCCGCGTCGTTTTGAAAAACACTTTTTATGATAGCAGTTTTAGGCTTCCTATAGACTACGAAGGGGAGCGCTGCAAGTTTCTGTTTCTCTACTTTTTCTAGTAGCTCGACTATCATATTACTTTTTAGGCAAGGATATAGTAGTAAGTTTACAAGAAGAAATTAGATTATCATCAGAGTCCGTGATCTTTATGTCCCATAATTGCGTGGTACGGCCTTTGTGCATAATAGTGGCTTTAGCAAATACATACCCCTCATGTACGCTTTTTACATGGTTGGCAGCTATTTCGATACCACGAACAAAAAAATTCTGACCATCTAGAAAAATATAGGACGCTGTACTACCGATACTTTCTGCCAGCGCCACGGACGCTCCTCCATGCAATACACCGTCTGGCTGGTGTACTCTTGAGTTGACGGGCATTTTGCCAATCAGATAGTTCTCCCCAACATCTATATATTCTATTTCCAAGGTTTCCATTAGCGTATTCTTGGTGGATTCATTGCACACCTTTAAAATTTTCTCCTTTAGCTCGCTCATATGGTATTTTTTGTAAAATTAGGAATAACATTTTCAAAAAAAGTATTTATATTTGAATTTATTTTAACGAACGTTCAATAAAATGCCGAAGGTTAAAACATCAAAAGAAGAGGTACTTCAAAAAGTAGTGGAAACTATTCGTAAAAAAGGAATCGCCAACAGCAGTATGAGCGATTTGGCGAAGCAATGTGATATTCAAAAATCCCATTTCTATTATTACTTCGAGAACAAAGATGCCCTGATAAAGGAAGTCTTAGCTATGGTCAACAGCTATATGACCTACAATATGAACAAAGCATTGAATGATGAAAGTTTAAAAACCACTGAAAAGTTAGAACGTATAAACACGCTCATTAAAAAGCTGTTCCTCACCTATGATGGGGGCTGCGTAATGGCGAACACCGCTCTTGAATCTGCCCATGCGAACCCCAAATACTTTGATGAGATTCGCCTATTCTTCGAGAAATTTATTGATGGCATTAAGCGCTTACTTCTGAAAAGCCACTCGGAGCAACGAGCGCAATACTTGGCCGAGCAAATTGTTCAGGATATCGAAGGAGGTATTTTGCTCATGCGGGTTTATGGGGATCCCAAATATCTTCAGAATGCCATGGAGCGTATGTCAGATCATATTCTATCAAAATGAGGCTACTATACCGTCTTATTAAAAAACCATTCTTTGGAAACTTCATGGTAAAATGGAGAAACCCGCTGAGTTTAGAGGAGCGCAAAGAGTGGAAATCGTTCTCTTTTGATAGTCGTTCAAAGGCCCGATTGAGCGGATTGGTTGCCAAGGCAAAAACAAACGAGGTGAAGGGAATTATCGTCTTGGGGCACCCTATGGGAAAGGAAGCGAAGGGGTATTTTCTTAAAAATGGGTATACCGATTTGTTGCGTGACAATGGCTATCATGTGCTTGTTTTTGATATCAATGGTTTTGGAGAAAGCACTGTAGGAAACTTTGATTATTTCGAAGATATCATTGCAGCAGGTAATGAAGCAAAGGGTCGCTATCCAAACCTCCCCTTAGGATATATGGGTATCTCTTTGGGCGGGCAGTTCGCAACCATTGCTTTTGCGGAGCAGCACCCTTTTGAATTTACCATTATTGAAAGCGCCGCCAATACGTTGGAGGACTTCTGGGTGCACTACCCTATTGCTTTTAAGACATTGAAGATGATTTACTTTCTTATGCCCAAGTATCGCAAAAGAATCCGGATGATCGATCGCATTAAAAGTGCCCATGGATTGAACGCCCTTTTATTTATTTATTTAGAGGAAGACGAGGTAATACTTAAAGATGCCGGATCTAATTTTAAGAAAGCGGCTCCCCTCCTAACCGAACTAGTCGTATTCAAAAATGCAAAACACGCACAACTTTCGAAATCAGAAAACCGGAAAGCCTATTTTCAACTCATCCTTGATTACTTTAATTTTCAAACAAAAATAGTGAGCACATGAAACGAATTACGGTTCAAACAGAAGATAATTATCCTATTGCTGTGCATCATTTTGAACCTGAAGTGCCTACTGGAAAAGTCTTCGTAATTGCACCCGGCGTAGGGTTGCCGCAGCGATTTTTTTTCAACTTTGCCTCTTGGTTATCCGAACAAGGCTGTTCTGCCTATACTTTTGATTACCGGGGCATCGCACTTTCGAAACCTACGATCTTAAAAGGAATGAAAGCCTCGTATCGCGATTGGACTTTAGGTGACTTTACTGCTGTCACCAAGCACGTAAAAGAAACCCATTCAGAGGACCAATTACTTTTTATAGGACATAGTTTTGGCGGTAACAGTCTAGGCATGAGCACCGCCTTTGAGGCCTATGGCAGCTTCTTGACGGTTGGGTCTCAATTCGGTTATTACAAGCACTTTCCATTGAAAATGCAGGCCGTTATTTTGGGAGGCTTTGGAATATTAGCACCCATACTTACTACTTTGATGGGCTATTTCCCATCTAAATGGATCGGACTGGGCGAACCGCTGCCGAGTCAAGTAATGCTCGATTGGGGGTACTTTCTTCTGAAGAAGAAATCAATGGTGGGTCTTGCAACGGAATATGGCAACAATCACTATCATAAATTAACGCGCCCTATGCTGATTATTAGCATAGACGATGATAACTTTGCCCCAAAGAAAGCGGTCGATATTTTGGCGGAAAAGGTCTTTATAAACGCAGCAACAAAAAGAATGCATCTAACCCCTTCTGACTATGGCCTTGCTTATATTGGCCACAACGACTTTTTTAGAAAAAGACATCAAGAACAACTCTGGCCGATCGTGACGGATTGGTTTAATCTATAACCTATGGAGGACACCGACATCTATTTAAAATCCACCTTCTTTATTGATTGTGACCATCCTGCCATCGTTGCCTATGCGCAATCAAAAACTGAAGGATGCACAAATGATAAGGAAAAGGCAATCGCACTCTTTCGAGCGGTAAGGGATGGGTATTTGTACGATCCCTACCACCTAGATCTTCGACCCCAGGCCTTGAAGGCCAGCAATATGTTATCTAGACGTTCGGCCTACTGTATCGAGAAGGCGGTATTACTATGTACGGTATTACGAGCCATGGGCATTCCCGCCCGATTGAATTTTGGCAATGTAAAAAACCATATCGCGGTAGAGCGAATAGTTACCATTCTCAAGACCGATGTATTGGTTTTTCATGGATGTACCGAGGTGCTGTTAAATGATAACTGGATCAAGATAACTCCGGCTTTCAATAAATCGCTCTGCGAAAAACTAGGGGTGCCCGTTCTGGATTTCAACGGCACCAACGAAGCCGTATTTCAACAGTACGGGAACGAAGGCGCCATTTTTATGGAATATCTGCACGATTACGGGAGCTTTGACGACATGCCGTATAGTAAAATGCTCAGTAGCCTAAAAGAGCACTACCCTCATATTCCGATTCCTGAAAATCTTGTTTTAAATTTAGTTTAAAGTTGCCCTATGAAATCAATTGAAAAACAAATTGGCTATTTCACTACGAATACCTATTCTACCTTAAATGAACTAACCAGTACCACCAAAAACATCTGGATCGTTTTACATGGCATCGGGTATTTGAGTCGTTATTTCCTTAAATATTTTGATGAGCTTCCCCCAGAAGAAAATTACATTATTGCACCACAGGCTCCCTCAAAATATTATTTAAATGGCGAATATCGTCATGTTGGTGCGAGCTGGCTTACCAAAGAAAATACGTTGCCAGAGACTGAAAACGTCTATGCATATTTAGATGCGTTGCTCGAGGGAGAGCAGCTCCCCAAAGATAAAAATTTACTGATTTTCGGGTTCTCACAAGGTGTTTCTATTGCCACCAGATGGGTCGCCAGACGACAGCTTACTTGCCAGCATTTGGTATTATATGCGGGTGGTATGCCAAAAGAACTCACTCCCAACGACTTTGCTTTTTTGGAAAAAAATGAAACGGAGGTGACAGTTATTGTTGGTAACGAAGATGAGTACCTAACAGCAGAACGTTTGCAACTGGTTTCGGAGCATATCAAAAAATTGTTTCACAACAGGGCAAAGGAACTAATTTTTGATGGCAGACATGAGGTTAAAAAAGAAATCATCAATCAGTTGGTATAGTAGTGTATTTCAACCAGTATTCTGTAAGGGGCGCTATGGAAATCCTTTAGATTTGGTTCGCCAAAACAACTAGATTCACCTCCTACTCTTCTACTTCCTCAAGTATCTGGTGGTAAGATATTTTTCTAGTGGTATATGCGTTATCGGGTTTAATAATCTGTTTTACCCAATTTCCGGAGCCCTCCCCATCGAACTGATGTATGTATTCCCGGAACTCGGTTTGATCTCCACGTACGGTCTTGGTCTTTGATAGGATACCTTCTGAATTATACGTATAAGTTATAGTTGCCTCGGGTGTAAATTGCTTTGTTTTTCTGTCAAAAAAGAAATCGGTTTTGGAAAGGATCTTTCCATCGGTATCTAGAATTTCTTCGCCAGCCAAATGGGGGTCTCCATTTAGGAATTTTTTCGTCAATATTACTTCTTGTGTTTCTTTGTTCTTCCCTTTTTTAAAAGATGTCCGGATTGATTTTAGCAGCTCTCCGTTTATCCGGTAGTTTACCGTATTTTCATCGCGATACGTTTTATAATCGACAACCGTTTCGTCGATTCCATCATCGTTGGTCCTGATAACTCTGATCAATCGCCCATCAACATCATATAAATACTCATATTGGTCAAGAAATTCTTTCTTGTACGATACGATTTTCTCGGTTACTTTTCGATTTGCCGTGGTATCAATGGTATAAAAATTTGCAATACTTGTCCCCTCATCAAAGACTTTGTCCCGATAATTCTCCAGTCTTTTTTCAATCAATTCTCCATTCCCAAACTTATAGTAGGTAATATCATAGTCATTGTCACTGTAACGGGTAACCGATTTGGTGAGTAGGCCTTTTTCATTAAAGGTGTATTCTTCTTTCCCGTAATTGGTACTAACCAAGCAATTTTTTACAGCACCCTTCAGGTCAAAATCGGTAATCGAAAAAATCTTGATTTCTTGGGATTGTAAAGGGGCAAAACCTAGAATTGCACCTAACAAAAGAACAGAAGCGTAGTTTTTTACCATAGTACAAAGTTACTTGATTTGTAAAAGACAAAACAAAATTAGTACCAAATATAAAAAGGGGCGGTACGAACTGCCCCTTTTTGATATAAAGAAAAGAATAATTTATCAAATTACTTTACCTCTTCGAAGTCAACATCTTCTACATTGTCTCCTTCATTGGCGGCTTCTGCAGCTGCTGGTTCTCCTTCTGGGGCATCACCACCTTGCTGTGCCTCGGCCTGTGCCTTGTACATCTCTTCGGAGGCTACTTTCCAAGCTTCGTTGATTTTATCCAAAGCGGGAGTAATCACGGCCAAATCTTTTGTCTCGTATGCTTTTTTCAATTCTTCCAAAGCCTCTTCAATCGGTTTCTTCTTGTCATCCGACAATTTTTCCCCGAACTCTTTTAGCTGCTTTTCAGTTTGAAAAATCATTCCGTCGGCCTCGTTCAACTTATCGGCTGTTTCCTTTGCCTTCTTATCTGATTCTGCATTGGCCTCGGCCTCGGCTTTCATTTTTGAGATTTCTTCTTCGGTAAGACCAGAAGAAGCCTCGATACGAATATCCTGAGTCTTATTGGTAGCCTTATCTGTTGCAGAAACCTTGATAATCCCATTTGCATCAATATCGAACGTTACTTCGATTTGAGGAGTACCTCGTTGCGCTGGTGGAAGACCGTCTAGGTGAAAACGCCCAATGGTCTTGTTATCTGCGGCCATACTTCTTTCCCCTTGCAAAACATGAATTTCAACGGAAGGCTGATTATCCGCTGCCGTCGAGAAAACTTGTGATTTTTTGGTAGGAATGGTCGTATTCGCCTCAATTAATTTGGTGAATACATTGCCCATTGTTTCGATACCAAGAGACAAAGGTGTAACATCTAAAAGCAACACGTCTTTTACGTCACCGGTCAACACACCACCTTGAATGGCCGCACCTACTGCGACTACCTCATCAGGGTTTACTCCTTTAGAGGGTTTCTTACCAAAAAACTTCTCTACCGCTTCTTGAACCGCAGGAATTCGGGTAGACCCTCCAACTAAGATTATCTCATCGATATCACTTTTCGAAAGTCCGGCCGCCTTCAAAGCGGTTTCACATGGTTCGATCGTACGCTTTACCAAATCTTCTATCAATTGCTCGAATTTGGCTCTTGTCATGGTACGTACCAAGTGCTTTGGCCCTGTGGCCGTAGCCGTTACATAAGGAAGGTTTATTTCGGTCTGCGCAGAAGAAGACAATTCTATCTTCGCCTTTTCGGCAGCTTCACGTAAACGCTGCAATGCCATGGCATCATCCCGTAAATCAATACTTTCATCTTTTTTGAACTCTTCGGCCAACCAATCGATAATTTTTTGGTCTACATCATCACCTCCTAAATGCGTGTCACCATCGGTAGATAGTACTTCAAATACACCATCTCCCAACTCAAGGATCGACACATCATGTGTACCACCACCGAAATCAAAAACTACTATTTTTTGGTCGGTATCTTTTTTGTCCATTCCGTATGCCAAAGAAGCAGCGGTAGGCTCATTAATAATACGTTCTACCGTTAATCCTGCAATTTCCCCAGCCTCTTTTGTAGCCTGTCGTTGTGCATCGTTAAAATAGGCAGGAACCGTAATCACCGCTCTTGTAACATCTTGTCCTAAATAATCTTCGGCGGTCTTCTTCATTTTTTGAAGAATCATGGCAGATAGTTCTTGCGGCGTATACAAACGCCCGTCAATATCTACTCTTGGCGTATTATTATCACCCTTCACCACCTTATAAGGTACGCGTTTTGCCTCTTTGCTCGATTCAGAGTATTTATTCCCCATGAATCGTTTGATCGAATAAATAGTCTTGGTAGGATTCGTGACCGCCTGTCTCTTAGCAGGGTCGCCTACCTTGATTTCGCCTCCTTCAACAAAAGCGATAACCGAAGGAGTAGTTCTTTTTCCCTCGGCATTTGGAATTACTACCGGTTCATTACCTTCCATTACGGAAACGCAAGAATTGGTAGTACCCAAATCGATGCCTATAATTTTACTCATTGTATCTGTTTTAAATATTAGTGCCTGTTTTAAAGTCGAATACGTAAATGACAAACAATATGCCAAGACATAAAAACTGACAGGATGTCATTTTTATGCGCTATCAACCCGTCAGAAGCCTTGCAAATGGCAAGCTTTTCAAAAATGAAAAAAGCAACTCGGCCATTCTTTATCATAAAATCCTTATTTTTAATTGCCTTGGTGAACAGACCAAGTATTTTCTAAACAATACAAAAGATATGGGATTAGGTGCATTTTCGGTAAGCCTCAGTGTCAAAGACCTGGCTACATCAAAACAATTTTATGAAAATCTTGGGTTCGAGGTTTTCGCCGGTACTATGGAACGTAATTATCTTATCATGAAAAGCAACAACGCCTTGATCGGCCTGTTTCAAGGAATGTTCGAAAATAATATCTTGACATTTAATCCCGGTTGGGACGAGAACGCCAGTACTTTAGAGAATTTCGAGGATGTTCGCGAGATACAGAAGAAACTAAAAACCAAGGGTGTTCCTATAATTAACGAGGCAGATGAAAGCACTACGGGACCCGCTAGTTTTGTTATCGCAGATCCCGACGGAAATACGATTCTTGTAGATCAGCATGTATAGGCACTTCCCTATTGCTCTGCCGGCGTAATCACTATGCTTTTGAACTCTACGGGGCCATGATCTCCCTGAATAAAAATAGGACCTGGAGCCGCCTCGTTATTGTCTAACGCGCCCCCTGTCATTCCTGGGATATTTTGCTCACTGATGATGGTTACCCCGTTCGCAACAATCGTAACCCTTCTGCCCACCAAAGTAATGTCATAGGTCTGCCATTCTCCCGGCTCTTTGGCCACCATCTCATTTGGAGTCAAAAAGCCGTAGATTCCTCCAAAAAGAACACTTGCCGGATCTAGGCCTACATTGTCCGCAATTTGCACCTCGTACCTGCCCCGTAAATAGAGTCCGCTGTTACTTCCTTTTGGATATCTAAACTCTGCCTGTAGCCGAAAATCAGCAAAAGTGGCATCTGAAATTAGATTAACTCCCGATTTAGGACTTGTTAAGATACCCTCTTTCACAACCCACTGGCTTTCCCCTTCGGTATGCCAACCACTGGTGTCTTTGCCATTGAAAAGCGCAATGGGGGTTCCCCACTTCAAATCCTTATCGTAATCTAATTTCGGGGCCCTTATCCCCGACCAATCGTAGCTCTTACCATCGGTATAGGTCATTGTCCCATTTAGAAGATTGTCTTCCAACACACCTTCGAACTTCATATCTTCCGAACCTGGCTCCCATTGGGGGGGAATTGAAAAACCAAACTTCCCGTCGTATACTTTAATTTCTGAAATAGGTCTTGCGCTGCCAAAGGCATATACAAATCGCCCTATGAGGGTACTTCTACCAGAATGGGAAATCTCTAACCATGATGGTAGTTCTTTGCCCTCTTGAGAAATGGTCAAATTCCATCTTCCTTCCAAAGGGCTTGCCTCCTGAGCATTCATGTTTAAGCTACACAAGCCGATTACTGCAAAAAATGCGTTGCGAAGTTTGGTAAAGTTTAAAGTCTGCATATGGGTATCTTAAAATGAAATTCTCTCGCTATAAAATGTTTTTAATCTTCTTCTAACCCGGTAAGGATACTACTTAGCCCTCGTCACAACCTGTTTTACGACGTGTATCTATAAGGTATACGATTTTCCAGTCATTATCGTGTTTAACAAGCTGAAAGGAGTTTACACCACAATGATGAAACGCATCATTGATTCGAAATTCATAAGGGGTCCAGGCATTGGCCATGGGGCCGTCTATCTGAATCTTGAACGATTTTAATATTTCCTGAAATTTGGTAGTCTCCTGAATACTGACGATAGATTTAATGAACTTTCCAAAGACTTCGGTGCGTACCACGCTCCCCCCAGATGGGTTCCTACCGATACTCTGCAAAACAATTTCATCGGAAACTACCTGTTTTATCAAAACAGAATCTTGTTTATGAAATCCTTCAAAAAAGGTTTCAATTGTTTTTTGAACCGCCTTTTTCTCTTCCTCTTGGGCATACAGGCCCGTAGTTATAAGGTAACATATTGTTAGAATTACTAATCGCATGCTAGGTGTTTTTTCAAAAATACACTAAAAATTAATATTCATGCTATGGCCTATACGCTCGGTCCTGGCCAACAGCATTGAAACCTGCATCTTGCAAAATGGTATTTTGGATAAATCAAGCTTAATTTCCCCTTTCCTGTCCTAAAACAAATTGCTTACATTTATCCAAACTAAACAATACCGAATGTCGATTGCAAAAAAAGAGTACAAAAGAGTTACTGTGAAATCGTTGATTGAAATGAAAAAGAATGGGGAGAAAATCTCTATGCTTACGGCCTATGATTACTCTATGGCGAAAATTGTAGATTCAGCCAATGTTGATGTCATCTTGGTCGGCGACTCTGCCAGTAATGTAATGGCCGGGCATGAAACGACCTTGCCAATTACCTTGGATCAAATGATCTACCATGCCACTTCAGTTATTCGGGCAGTCAAAAGAGCATTGGTCGTAGTTGATATTCCGTTTGGCAGTTACCAAAGTGATCCAAAGGAAGCGCTTCGTTCGGCTATACGTATTATGAAAGAAAGTGGTGCCCATGCCGTGAAGTTAGAAGGAGGCGAGGAAATAAAAGAATCGGTCAAACGAATTTTAAACGCTGGAATACCGGTAATGGGGCATTTGGGGCTTACACCCCAATCAATTTATAAATTTGGCACCTATACCGTACGAGCAAAAGAAGAACAGGAAGCAGAAAAATTAATGGCCGATGCCAAACTACTTGAAAAAATAGGGTGCTTCGGAATGGTGCTCGAAAAAATACCGGCATCCCTGACCAAGAGAGTATCTGAAAGTATCACAATTCCGACTATTGGTATCGGTGGCGGTAAACATGCCGACGGGCAAGTTTTGGTCATTCATGACCTTCTTGGCATGACCCATGAATTTAATCCTCGATTTCTTAGAAGGTATATGAATTTATATGAAGATATGGGAAACGCGATAGCTTCTTATATTTCAGATGTAAAAAGTATGGACTTTCCTAGCGATGATGAACAATATTGAGTAAAATGCATTTTCTTTAAATTAATTGATGAAAAACAACCTATTGGCAAATCGTTTGGGCATCCTTTTTTTGGTGCTGCTAAATGTTGGATGCGACCAGATTTCAAAAGAGGTAGTCCGGGAAAAAGTAGTGCCTCGAGAATATATTGAATTAATAGACAATCACTTTATTTTGACCAACGTGGAAAATACCGGGGCCATGATGGGTTTTGGTGATAGCTTTCCTCCCTATTTAAAAATACTATTATTGCAGTTGCTTCCCGTACTGGTATTGTTTGTATTACTATTTAGAATTCTTCAAAAAACGAATTTGAACCAATGGTTGGTCGTTGCTTTCGCCTTTGTAATTGGTGGTGGCATTGGTAATTTGATCGATCGTATCGCCTATGGTTCGGTTACCGATTTCTTTCAAATTAGACTGGGTTTTTTTCGAACAGGTATTTTTAATATGGCCGACGTCTCGGTTACCTCGGGGGTTTTGCTCTTGCTATTTCTATCTTTGAAACATAAAAAACTAGCCTTTTAGTGACGGTCAAGGTTCATTCTACTCCTCAAAATCTTCAGGTGATTCATGAAGACAATCACATTATTGCCATCAACAAGCGCCCAGGCGATATTGTACAAGGCGATAAGACAGGAGACACCCCGTTAAGCGAGGTGGTAAAACATTATCTAAAAGAGAAGTATAACAAGCCCGGAAATGTATACCTAGGCGTGCCTCATCGCCTCGACCGGCCTACTTCTGGAATTGTGGTCTTCGCAAAGACTTCAAAAGTACTACCGCGTTTGAACAAGCTATTTTCCGAAAAAATCGCAAAAAAGACCTATTGGGCTGTCGTAAAAAATAGTCCGTCACGAAAACAGGCAGAATTAATACACTGGCTAAAACGAAATCCCAAGCAAAACAAATCGTATGCGCACCTTAAAGAAGTTCCAGAAAGTAAAAAAGCAATTCTGGAATACAAAGTACTTAAAAAACTGACCAACTATCTCTTATTGGAAGTAGATTTGAAAACGGGGCGGCATCACCAAATACGAGCGCAGTTAAACGCCATAGGTTGCCCAATTAAAGGAGATTTAAAATATGGCTTTGATCGAAGCAACAAAGACGGTAGTATTCATTTGCACGCTCACAAATTATCGTTCGTTCATCCTGTAAGCAAGGAGTCTTTATTTTTAGAAGCCCAACCCCCAAGAGATCCTATCTGGAATGCATGTCGCTAAATTTTATACATTTAACTTCCTAAACACATAAATCATGTTAAAAAGAACATTCCTCATTCTTACGCTGTTTCTAATCACTTCCTGTGGAAGTTATAATTCGATAGATACTTTTTATAATGCGCATAAAAACGATGATCAGGTAACCGCAGTGCGGGCTCCCAGATTCATGCTATCGCTCATCAGTAACATTTCGCCTGAAATGCAAGCACTTATTGGAAATACAAAAGATCTGCGTTATATGCAGTTCCCTAGCACTACCCCTGCACGAAGCGAGTTTTTGAACAATCAAATGAACGGTATCACCGGAAATTCTTTTATTGAAGTTTACCGTAAAAACGATGCGTTAAAAAGAAATGTAATCTCTATTCGGGAAAAGAAGAATACCGTCAAAGAAATCTTGATTTATAACAATGATGCCGTTAAAGGTTCTTTTTTATACTTCAACGGGAATTTCGATCCCGTTAAAGTTAGGGCAATGGCCCAGAACGAAGAGTTTCAGAAGTTGGGTAATGGCCTGATCCATCAATTCAATATGGGCACTCCCGGAATAAATAAAGAGAACAAATCTACCGAAGATTAGAGGAAGCACTGGAATCTTAAAAATAAGCTCCTAACGATATGATCGGATACTCTCGATCACTACTGAGGCGAGAATCAACAACCCTCCCAAAACGGTAGACCATTGCGGTATTTCAGCCAGAAATAGGGCGCCTAGAATAATACCATATACCGGTTGAATACTACTTATAATACTTATAGTGGTTATTGAAAAGTGTTTGAAGGTATTAATGAACATAGTGTGTCCCAATGCCGTAGTAATTAGTGCCACTCCCAACAACCCTTTCCACTGAACCGGTACTTGGGCCAAGTCATACATAAAAAAAACGGGCAGTAAGAGAATAGATACTATAATCAGCTGATATCCCATAAGTACGGAACCCTGATAATCGGCCACCTTGGTCTTTAAAATTAAATTCCTAATTGCATAACAGATCGCCGAAAAAATACCGAAACCGATGGCGACAAGGTACGAGTTGTTCAAATCGGTTTCGGGAACCAAGAAATAAATACCCACCAAGACCAACAAACCCAATAACAGGTGAACTTTCTGAAACTTTGTTTTCAAGAACAAAGGTTCCATCAGCGCCGTCCACACGGGATAGGTGAATAGCGATAACATTCCGATCGCAACGTTCGACAATTGCAAGGATTTGAAGTAGGTAGTCCAATGCAATCCCATTAAAAGACCTGATAAAAGAATGGGCAAAATATCTTTTTTTTTCAAGTGAAAGGAAAGTCCTTTCCACTTGCAATATAATAATAGAAAAATCAGGGCTACTAATGCTCTTATTTCAATAGCCAAGGATACCGGTAACTCAATATACTTGCCAAACGGCCCGGAGGTGCCTAAAAGAAGCATCACTAAATTGAGTTCTATAAAATTTCTACCGTTAAACGTGTTCCTGGAAGTTGTCAATGCTTAGCGGGTGTGAGACATGGCCTTTTCACGTATGATCTGCGAAACCGGTTTATTTTCTAAATGACTTTCCAGCCAAGAAATAATATCCAAGTATAGGAAAGCGCGTTTCTCATAAGGGTCATTCTCATATTTCTTAAGTTGGGTATGCAGTTTTTGGAACTCACTTTGAAGTTCATGCGGATAAATATTCCCAAGGTTCCGCAGAAATTTGATCATCTCTTTTTGAACATCATGTAGGTCGTTCATTTTTAATAAAAACTTGTAGGTACTTTTTAATTGCACTTCCAGATGATAATCCATACCAGCTTCGTAGTGGGCAAATAAACTCAAAACTCTTGCAAAACACATGAGGTCTTCCCTCATTTTTAAATTCTTGTTATTAATGATCTTTTTAAGATAAATGATACAGTTCTTATGATCCCCGTTTCCAAAATAGAGACATGCTATTTTGTAGTATAAAACCATCACATGGTGGGCATCTATACGCCCCTGGTGCTTTTCAACCCCATACTCAACAATTTTCACCAAATACAGTCCCTTGTTAAAAGTACCTTCTAAAAAATGAAGGTTCAGTTTATTTGCATTAATGTAAAGGAACGCTAAGGAAGAAATATTATCGTTCCTAGGGAAGTTCTTGCTTGCAACTACTGTTTCCAAACATTCAAGAGTCTTACGAAATTGGGAGCTGTACTTCACATAAAACAAGGACTCTAACAAATAATGGTTGCCTTTGAGAAAAAACACAGGATTCAACGAAATCTGTTCTTCTTGCTCATAAAAAAGGTCGACCCATTTACTAGCATACTTATAGGACGATAAAAAATCTTGCATCAAGAAACTATACCATAAATGTGCCTTATAAAGCCATAATTTTTCCCTAAACCCTAGGTCTTTCAACTGATAGTTCGGCAGGTGGCTATCAAAATATTCCTTAACACGTTGGTAATCGGCATCGCTTTGCACATACCCTACTTTTAACATGATACCGTAGAGCTGCAACGACAAGTTCGAAAGCTTACTGGTTATGACGTTCATGGCAGATAGTTCTTTTGCCTGAACAGCCAATTCATCGGCCCTATGGGGAATACTTCGGGTTATAAATTGGGTTTCTATAATCTTTTCTAATTCTACGATTTCGTAAGCGATATTTTTCTCTTCATTTTCGATTGCCGTTGCTTTCGCCTTGTCCAATATCTTGAGGCTCTGCTTGTAAAGACCTTTTTGATAAAGAATGGTTGCAAAATCTAGCTGTTCTCTAATTTGTACCCGTATGTTTTGGTTAACGGGGTTTAGGCGAAGACTCACCAAAATTTGCTTGTAGAGGTGTGCTTTTAAATTTGATAATTGTGCCTTTTTAACGATACCATTCTCCAAAATCGCCTTTTCATCGTATTTTTTCACTTTATCAAGCAAATTAAAAAGCGCGAGGAATTTAGCATCTGTATTTACACCTAAACGCCCTACATACAGCTTAAACTGTCTCTTTTCGGACTTCGAAAGCGACTTGACCAGTACGAACAGGGAATCTTTATGGGTATTTGTCATCGTAATAAAAAGTACTTAAAGTGCTATTTTTTAAATAGTTAAACAACCTAAAAAGTAATTCAACGTTGTAACTATTTTTTTGTAATTTCGATTATTATATGCCTACGAATTATATTCGTTATGGATACCTAAAACTACACAAATATAATGAGTAAAGATAAGGTAGATATTTTTGACACTACGCTCCGAGATGGGGAACAAGTACCAGGTTGTAAACTGGATACGGAGCAAAAACTGGTAATCGCCGAAAGACTTAATCATCTTGGGGTAGATATAATTGAAGCTGGTTTTCCGATTTCGAGTCCGGGAGATTTTAAATCGGTAAACGAAATAGCCAAATTAGTGAAAGACGTTACTGTTTGTGGTCTTACCAGAGCAGTAAAAAAAGATATCTCAGTTGCCGCAGAAGCCCTAAAACCGGCAAAGCGACCTCGAATCCATACAGGTATCGGTACTTCTGATTCCCATATCAAACACAAATTCAATTCAGATAAGGACAAAATAATTGAACGCGCTACTGCCGCGGTCAGTTATGCAAAAACATTTGTTGAGGATGTAGAATTTTTTGCGGAGGATGCAGGGCGTACCGATAATGAGTTTCTTGCCAGGGTATGTGAAGCGGTCATTAAAGCCGGCGCTACGGTCCTCAATATTCCAGATACCACGGGCTACTGTCTTCCGGAAGAATATGGTGCAAAAATAAAATACTTAAAAGAAAATGTTACTGGAATACATAAAGCAACACTTTCCTGTCATTGCCATAACGATTTAGGGTTGGCTACGGCCAACTCGATTGCAGGTGTCTCGAACGGTGCCCGACAAATAGAGTGTACCATTAATGGTATCGGTGAGCGTGCGGGCAATACCTCGTTAGAGGAAGTTGTAATGATTTTGAGACAACACCCCACATTAGGTCTTGACACCAACATTAACAGCAAACTGTTGTTTGACACCAGTAAAATGGTATCCCAAAAAATGGGAATGGTGGTACAGCCTAACAAAGCCATTGTAGGCGCAAACGCTTTTGCCCACAGTTCAGGAATTCATCAAGATGGAGTTATCAAGAATCGGGAAACCTATGAAATCATAGACCCGGCCGAAGTTGGTGTGAACGAGTCTTCTATCGTGTTAACCGCTAGAAGTGGTAGAGCCGCATTGGCCTATCGTGCGAAACTTGTGGGTTATGAACTTACCAAATTACAGCTAGATGAAGTTTATCAAGAGTTTTTGAAATATGCAGATCAAAGAAAAGAGGTCCTAGATAAAGATATTCACACCATTATCGAAGGCTCAAAAATAACTATTGAAATTGTATCGTAGATGCAACTTAAAATTGCACTTTTAGGCGGGGATGGTATTGGGCCAGAGATTGTGGCCGAATCTGTTAAATGTTTACAGGCCGTTGCCGAAACTTTCAATCATAAATTCATTTTTTCAAAAGGGCAAATGGGTGCCGTGGCAATTGAAAAACATGGTACTCCCCTTCCAAAAGAAACTCTGGATCTCTGCTCCAATTCAGATGTTACCCTGTCCGGTACGATCGGCACATTAGAATATGACAATAATCCCAATGCTAAAGTACGACCAGAACAAGGGTTGTTGCAACTGCGCAAAGAACTTGGTTTGTTTGCAAATGTGAGGCCGGTTAAAATGTTTCCCGAAATTATCAAGCACTCTCCCTTGGGAAAAGATTTGGTACGTGGCACTGACTTTGAAATTTACAGAGAACTTACCGGAGGTATCTATTATGGAGAAAAACGGTTAAGTGAAGATAACACCACCGCATCCGATCTTTGTGTTTATACAGAAAAAGAAATAAGTAGAATTGCCCACCGGGCTTTCAAGGCTGCAAAAAGAAGACGCAAAAAACTCACCTTGGTAGACAAGGCCAATGTCTTGGAAACTTCCCGACTATGGCGCAGGGTCGTGAAAACAATCGCCAGTAGCTACCCAGATGTAACGCTAGAATGTCTTTATATTGACAATGCAGCAGTACAGTTACTGCTTAATCCTACGAGTTTCGATGTGCTGTTGACCGATAATATGTTCGGCGATATCCTTTCTGATCAAGGTAGCGTTATCATAGGCTCAACAGGACTATTACCATCTGCCTCAATAGGGGAATACCATTGTATGTTTGAACCGGTACATGGGTCATATCCTCAGGCGAAGGGAAAAAATGTTGCCAACCCGGTAGCATCTATATTGAGCACTGCGCTTTTACTAGAACATTTTGGGCTTAAGGAAGAATCAAAGGCCGTTATCGCCTCGGTACGAAAATCGTTCAAGAAAAAAATATTGACTCCCGATATCTTGGGAAGCAGTAAGTATGGTACCGACTATGTAGGTGATTTTATTGCCGATCATATCACCGATATCGATGATGACATGAATATGAACGACGAGAATATTGGTTTGGGGAAATCTACTATTATTTAGCACCCTTATTCTGCCAAAAGCTGCCGCATAAAATCATTGAACTCTTTTTTAAAGGCCGTGTGTTTTTCACCTGTAGCTGGCCCATTAAATCCTGTGTGTATTTTTCTAACCGTTCCCTCTTTATCTATAAAAATGGTTGTGGGGTATGAGAGTACATGGTTCAGCATGGGGAGCTTCTCTTGCGCCTTTTCCTTATCAGATGTTCCGTACTGCGCGAGTAAGATGGGGTAATCTACCCCGATACGATCTCGCATTCGTTGAATACTCTTAAAGGCTCTTTCCTTTGTTTTTGCATATTCAAACGCTAAGGCGACCACCTCTAAACCATCAGAATTATTATTCTTCAAATAATCGAGATAAAATTTGGTCTCATCCAAGCAATTGGGACACCAGGTGCCCATTATCTGAACCAGCACCACTTTATCCTTAAATCTAGTATCGTTTAATGATACTTCTTCCCCCTTTGAATTTGGAAACTTAAATGCCAGACGATTGTATCCTTCCTTTAAAAAGGTGAGAGAATCGGCGCTCACCAATTCAAAATCTTTATTCCGTTTTGCTAGGAAGGGCTCTTTAAAGTGGTTTCCCGAATAGAAAGTACCCTGCAGTGTGCTATCTGTTATTTTTGCCGCAAACAAAAAGGCATGTGCCCCATCGAATGCCGAAAGTTTTAAGGAGTCACCGTTTGCAATACCTTCCAAATAGCGGTAGTCTCCTGTGGTTGTTCTGAAAGTACCGGTGACCAGAACCCCTTTTTGGGAAAAGATACCCTTGCCCTTGTAATGGTCTTCAGTGCCTAAACTAAAATCTGTTTCCCATATGCCCGAAATATCGGCATTCGGAACGACCGTTTTGTCAAATCTTTCGGTTACATTGTAGTTGGCGGTAAAGGGAACAATACGACCCAAGCTTTCTTTAATAAACTGCCCCTTCATAGTTCTGCCAGTAAAGATACCAACTATATATCCTTCAAAAACAGGGGTGCGAATGGTTATGGTATCCCCTACGATTTCGATTTCATCCACCGAAATCACTTCCTCAGCATTATAAATCTCCATGGTGTAAGCGCCCGTAGCAGATTTTTTAAGTTTAAAATTAAACGGTAGTATTTGATTGTCCATAACCGCCAATTCGCCCCTCCAAACCCCCTCATTGGGCAGTTTCACCTCCTTTGGCTCACAAGACATGGCCAACAACGCGACGATCACCATTACTCCTAGATTTTTCATGAAATATTATTTGGTTCTAAAATCGAAATAACGATTAAAAACTTACAATAAAAAATTAAAAACAAAACAGAAGTCTGGCTGTTGAATGTCTACCTGCATTGTTTTATCTTTACGGCCTTTAAAACCGACCGATGAATATTTCGTATAACTGGCTAAAGCAGTTTCTTAAAATAGAATGGGATTCCCAAAAAACAGGCGAACTCTTGACCGATATAGGGTTGGAAGTCGAGGGCATCACCCAATTCGAGTCGGTGAAAGGTGGCCTAAAAGGGGTTATTGTTGGGCATGTACTAAGTTGTGAAAAACACCCCAACGCCGACAAACTAAAACTTACAATGGTAGATGTAGGCGCCGATACTCCTTTACAAATCGTTTGCGGAGCTCCCAATGTTGCGGCTGGCCAAAAGGTTCCGGTAGCGACAATAGGAACCACCTTATATTCTGCTGAGGGGGAAGCTTGGACCATTAAAAAGGGAAAAATTAGAGGAGAGGAAAGTTATGGGATGATTTGTGCAGAAGATGAATTGGGCATTGGTGATGACCATGACGGAATCTTAGTGCTAGACGATGGTCTTACCGTGGGCACACCCTGTGCAGAAGTTTTTGACATCGAAAATGACGAAGTTTTTGAAATAGGCCTTACACCAAACCGGGCAGATGCCATGAGCCATTTTGGTGTTGCCCGAGATCTGAGGGCCGGCCTCATACAAAGAGAGATTACAAAAGAACTTATTACACCTTCTATTAGTCAATTCAATGTAGATAACCGTTCACTTAGAATAGAAGTTGAGGTTGAAGATAGTTCATTGGCACCCAGGTATTGCGGGGTTACTTTGACCAATTTAACCGTACAACCATCCCCAGATTGGTTAAAAAACAGGTTAGCAGCTATTGGTATTACCCCAAAAAACAATTTGGTCGATGCTACCAACTATGTCTTGCACGAGTTGGGACAGCCGTTACATGCATTTGATGCGGATCGTATTCACGGCAGTAAAATAATTGTAAAAAAAGTAAGACCAGGCACCAAATTCATGACGTTAGACGGGGAAGAACGCGAGTTATATGAAGATGATCTTATGATATGCGATGCCGAAAAACCCATGTGTATTGCCGGAGTGTTCGGAGGAATCAATACAGGAGTTACAGAAAGTACCAAATCGATATTTTTAGAGAGTGCGTATTTTAATCCTATATCTATTCGAAAAACGGCAAAAAGACACGGACTGAATACTGATGCATCCTTTCGTTTTGAAAGAGGTATTGATATCGAAAAGGTAGAATATGCTTTAAAGAGAGCTGCCCTACTTATAAAAGAAATTGCAGGCGGATATATTACTTCGGATATCGTGGATCTTTACCCAAAAAGGGCAGACCACCACGAAGTATTTCTTTCGTTTGAAAAAGTGAATGCCTTAATTGGGCAGGAAATTCCTAGGGATACCATCAAATCGATTCTCGCATCTCTAGAAATACAGGTAAAGAACGTTACCGAGACCGGTCTTGGCCTCTCAATACCATCCTATCGGGTCGATGTTCAAAGAGAAGTAGATGTTATAGAAGAAATTCTTCGTATTTACGGGTACAATAATATTGCCTTCAAAGAAAAGCTAACGGCTTCTATAGCGCCCATTTCCAAATTAGAAGATTACAAATTACAAACGGTAATCGGTAGTCAGTTGGCCTCGAATGGTTTCTTCGAAATAATGACCAACAGTCTTACCGCTCCAAAATACGCGACCTATTCCTCCGGAATCAATGGTGAGGAGGCCGTTAAAATGCTAAACCCACTAAGCTCGGACCTGTCGGTCATGAGACAGTCGATGCTGTTCAACGCCTTAGAAACGGTTTCCTATAATTTAAATCGAAAAAAACATGATTTAAAGTTATTCGAATTTGGTAAAACCTATCACCAAAGGGAATTAGATCGGGAAGAGCACAAACACTTGTCCCTAATCGTAACCGGGAAAAGGCAAGAATCAAGTTGGGTAGCTGCCGATACTAAATCAGATTTTTACTACTGTAAAACGGTAGTCGAAAATGTATTGAACAGGTTGGCTATTGATTCATTTGAACAAAGACCAACAAATTCGCCCTTACTTTCCGAGGGAATAGAGCTTGTAGCGAACAAAAAAAGAGTTGCGAGTTTAGGAATGGTTACCAAAGACATTTTAAAGAAGTTCGATTTGCGACAAGAAGTACTTTTCGCGGATTTTGACTGGGATAATGTCTTGACTATCGCCGGTAGAAAAGAAATCGTCTTTCAGGGCATACCCAAATACCCAGAAGTAAGGAGAGATTTTGCACTTCTTTTGGATGACCATGTCCAGTTCAAAAAAGTACATGATCTTGCACTACAGACAGAGCGAAGGCTACTAAAGTCAGTAAACCTCTTCGATGTGTATACAGGCAGTAAGTTGCCAAAAGGCAAGAAATCGTATGCAGTAAGCTTCACGCTGTTAGATGAAAAAGGTACGCTCACCGATAAGCAAATTGATAAGATTATGGGTAAAATTCAAAAGAAATACGAACAAGAACTAAGCGCCGAATTAAGATAAAAGCCTTTCTAAAGTTTTGCGGGAAGAATAACACTGTCTATCTCATGAATAACACCATTGCGTTGATTTGAATCGGCTGTGGTTATTCTGGCAGTATTACCATTGCTATCGGTAAGTATAATATCTATTCCGCTCATTGTAGCTGTTAATTCATCTCCTTGAACCGTGGTGAAGCTAGCCTTTCCCTTACCCCGGCACATTGCCTTTAAAATTGTAGAGGCAGACAAATTCCCGGCTACTATATGATAGGTTAATAGTGAATGTAATTCCTTTTTATTTTCAGGACGTAATAAGTTTGCAAGACGTGCCTCTGAGAGTTTATCGAAAGCAATATCAGATGGAGCGAACACGGTAAAAGGCCCTTTACTTTCCAAAACTTCTTCCAAATCGGCAGCCTTGACCGCGGCCAATAGTGTTTGATGGTTTTCAGAATTTTTGGTGTTGGAAATAATTGATTTTTCGGGATCCATAGAAATAAGATCGTTTTGAGAAAATACGATCGTAGTAGATAGAAAGAAAAATAAGCACACAGCGAATACCGTAGATTTCATAGGTTGTAGATTTGGGCAATCAATTATAAAAAAATCGATGAACGGCTAAATTCATCGGTAATATACATTCATATGGCGGAAGGCCATGTTAAAGAAACGTGCGCTTCATAAAATTTAACATATTATTAACAACTAAGTAATGAAGCGCTTTCGACCATGAAACAGAATTCCCTAACTTTGAGGGGCTAAGGAAAAAGAAATGAAGTTCCAAAACACTAATATTGAGGAAAAGCTAGAAAAGGAACGTGCCAAAAATGGCAAATCGGATGAGATTCTAGCAGAGGTTTATCAAATTTTACAAGAAGACTTACAAAAACAGGATCGCATTCAACAAACCATTCAAAGAGGTGCGAACTATGTTACCAACCAATTCGATTTCGACTCGCTAGAAACGAATAAAATTTATCATATTGATCAAATAAAGAACATTTGCATCGATTATCGGTTACGCTTTCTAGATTCAAAATATTTTAAGGGGACTATTCCGCAAGAAGCTTTTTCTAAAATCAAAGTGTTAGAAAAAACACACGAGATTCAATTGAAAGGTTTTAAGGTAGTAGCCCCATCGAAGCTGTTCAAGCTAGAGGACAAGGACGACCCTTTGTTATTTGCCCCCATAGGAAATGATTATTTTTATTTGATACACAAATGGGGCAACGATCTTCACCCGTTGAGAAAAGTACTTGTATGGCCCTTTAAGAACATCGTAAACCTTGCCTTGGCTGTCTTGATAATAAGCTATTGCTGCACCTCGTTAATACCCTCAGGGCTATTTTCCAAAACTAATTCTAGTAGTGAGTTTTGGATTATCTTTTTCTTTATGTTCAAGAGCCTTGCCGCGGTGGTTATCTTTTACGGTTTTGCACTGGGCAAAAATTTTAACTCAGCTATTTGGAAGAGCAAATATTTTAATGCGTAACCAACTACTAAGTTTTCGCTAAAAAAGCGCCTTGACAGCTATAGTCCAGATCCCTTTTCTTATAGAGGTGTTTATACCAACCTATTACTTCACTATTATGCTATGTGGAATACCGTCAACATCAATATTGTCTATGACCGCAGGTTCCGCACCGGTCCGTATACGAAGTAACCCTCCCTTTTGAGAGCCTTTTTTCTTGTAGCCGATAAGCATATAGTCATTTTTGATATCAAAATCGACCATGGTAGTCGTTTCTATCTCATACTCAAGGTTCCTTTGTGCCTCGGTAAGAAAGTTTTCATATGCATATAAGATGACCAAGTTTTCTCCAAAATCATAAATTGCCGGAACAATTGGGTAAATACTGTTCTCACCAGGAGGTGTTTCGTAGTACATTTTACCGGTATCATCAAAATTATTCGAATTCGAATCGGTAAACTTCGGCTCAATGCCTTCTTGATATTGTACATATTGCAACGCAAGCGTTTGGCTATTCATAAGTGTATGCAGCTCATCATAACTCACGATAAGGTTATTATCTACATTCTTAATGAGTTTATGTGCATTAAAGCCTAGGTTCATCTCGATAATCATGGTATCATTAGAGGCGTCCATTACCACTAAGAAATTTTCATTGGCAACTTCTTCATCCAAACTTAATATGAACAAACGATTATTTGTAAAAACAAGATCTGTTGGTTTTTTACTGACGGTAACATCTACAAAAGAACTTTCCGATGCATTCAAATCAATTACACGAATAAAATAGTCTGCGGCTAACATGGGTTCTTTCAACCCATAAGCGATGTATAATTTATCGTTCGAATGTGCAATTGCGTAGGCAGTAAGGTCACAATCACCTAAGTCATCAAAAAGCACGGCTTCATGCGAGCTATCGTCGTTGAAATCGTATTTCAAAATTTCTCCTGAGCAAGCGCCTTTTTTTTGATAAAAACTAAAAACAGTGCCGTCTTTATAGAGCAGCTCCGGGGTACCGATATCGGTAAATTTACTATCCGCTGCGTTAAAAGTCACCAAATCAGCGTTTGCATTCAAAAGGGTACTCTTGAATGTAGAACCGGTTTCAAATAATAGGGTGTAGTCGGCGTCCGCACCAGGATTGGTCGTACCGCCACCATCACCGCCATCATCAGATTTACTACATGAAAATAATAGGCATACCAATAGCAGGCTAAAAAGATTGTAGGTTTTCATAACGTAAGAATTTGGGTTCTACAAGTCAAACCGAAACCGCGTACATTTTTTTGCGCAGCTCCTTAATAGTCTTCTCTGACATATATTCATCGAACGTTAAATATCTGTCTATATTGCCTTTAGGAGTCAATTCTATCACGCGATCGGCCACGGTCTGTGCGAATTCATGGTCATGGGTTGTAAAAAGAACGGTACCCTTAAAATTCTTTAAAGAGTTGTTAAAAGCAGTAATACTTTCTAAGTCCAAGTGGTTGGTCGGTTCGTCTAACATTAAGACATTAGCCCTAAGCATCATCATTCTACTTAACATACAACGTACTTTTTCTCCACCGGAAAGTACGGTGCATTGTTTTAAGGCTTCCTCCCCACTAAAAAGCATTTTCCCTAAGAATCCGCGGATGTATACCTCTTCTCGTTCCTCTTCGGTCTTGGCCCATTGTCGAAGCCAATCGACCAGATTGCTGTTTTGGTTGAAAAAACGCGCATTATCTGCCGGTAGATATGATTGCGAGGTCGTAATTCCCCATTGAAAATCGCCTTTGTCGGCCTTTCTATTCCCATTTACGATTTCGTAAAAAGCGGTACTGGCCCTAGAGTCTTTTGAAATAATGGCCACTTTATCGCCCTTTGCTAAATTGATGTCTACATTCTGAAAAAGTAGGTCCCCATCTTCTGAAGTAGCCGAGAGACCGCTTACATTCAATATTTGATCCCCGGCTTCGCGTTCACGATCAAAAATAATCGCAGGATACCGTCGACTCGAAGGTTTAATATCCTCTATCTTTAATTTTGATAGCATCTTTTTTCTACTGGTCGCCTGTTTGCTCTTAGCTACGTTTGCGCTGAATCGCATAATGAACTCCTGTAATTCCTTGGCCTTGTCTTCGGCCTTCTTATTTTGTTGTGCACGCTGTCTTGCGGCCAACTGGCTACTTTCATACCAAAAAGTGTAGTTCCCGCTAAAAAGATTTATTTTGCTAAAATCAATATCACCAATGTGGGTGCAGACCGAGTCTAAAAAATGCCGGTCATGCGATACAACGATTACAGTGTTCTCATAATCTCCCAAAAAATGCTCTAACCAACTGATCGTTTCGTAGTCAAGATCATTGGTAGGCTCATCCATAATCAGCACATCAGGGTTCCCGAACAATGCTTGTGCTAGCAGTACCCTTACTTTTAATTTAGAGTCTACATCACCCATTGCAGTATAATGCAAGGATTCGGTTATCCCTAAATTCGAAAGCAAAGCAGCAGCGTCACTATCGGCATTCCAACCGTTCATCTCCTCGAACTCTACCTGTAATTCTCCTATTCTATCCGCATTTTCATCTGAATAGTCTGCATATAAGGCATCTATCTCTTTTTTTATTTTGAAAAGGGGTTTGTTCCCCATAACAACGGTTTCTAAAACCGTAGATTCATCATAGGCGTTGTGATCTTGTTCCAAGATAGACATTCGTTTACCCGGCTCAAGATGCACATGACCAGAAGTAGGATCTATCTGACCCGATATAATTCGTAAAAAGGTAGATTTACCGGCTCCGTTAGCTCCGATTATCCCATAACAATTACCTTGGGTAAATGCAACATTCACTTCATCAAACAATATTCTTTTCCCAAACTGAACGGACAAATTCGAAACCGACAACATATCTTCTGCTTTAAAATTTCGTGCAAAAATACGCAAATAACTTCCTTTGACCAATAATCTAGGCGTCTATAACGTTCAACGAAAAGACGATTGATCGTTATAACTTTTAACGTGTCATTAACAGCATAGGCTCTAGTGCTTGCTTACTTTTACAATCTATCATAGATCTTCTTGTATGGATAAGAATTTACTTTATCTGTTTCTTTTTGTTTTGGCAGGTTGTAGTAAAGGAGAAAAAAAGTCCCCCAGTGTTTTTTTTGCAGGGGAGATCGTAAACCCCACGAGCAGCCACATTGTGTTGCTCAAAGGTGACAAAGTCGTCGATTCTGCGCTCTTGAACGAGCATAACCGTTTCTCTTTTTCGTTTGACTCATTGCCGCAAGGCCTGTATCATTTCAACCACACGCCAGAATACCAATATGTCTACCTCCAGGAGGGCGATAGCGTTATGGTGCGCTTAAATACGATGGATTTTGATGAATCGCTGGTCTTTTCGGGGCGCGGCAGTGCCATCAGCAATTTTCTTTTGGAACTCTTTTTGGCTCGTGAGGATGAAATACCCTTGATCAACAATTACTACAATTTAGAGGCCAGCGAATTTCTAAAAAGGGTAGACTCCCTTAAAAATAATAAGGTTGCCCTTTTAAACGAACTTCAAAACGAAGGGGAAATTATGGGTAGTCAAGTAAAAATAGGCAAAGCCAGTATCGAGTACACCTACTACACTTTTAAGGAAAAATACCCGTTCAGGCACAAAAATTTGGCACATAGCGGTATAATGGAGAAACTTCCCAAGGAATTTTACGGGTATCGAAACAAACTTGAATTCGGTAACGAAGAGTTGACCTATTTGAGACCTTATTACAATTTTATGTTGAACCATATTCAAAATTTGGCCTACATGAGTTGCAATGATGAATGCAAGGTAAAAGGGCAAGTAGTGAGAAATCAACTTCATTTTAACAAACATAAGCTTCATCTAATCGATAGCATGATAACTGCTAAAACACTGAAAGACAACCTTTATAGATATGTAGCTTTTGACTATTTATTGAAGGTACATGACACCGAAGAGAACAACAGAACGTTTATTGATGAATTTCACAAACTATCAAAGAACAACAAGCATCTTAATGAAATTGATAAGCTTTACAACGGCATTGCCAACATTCAACCCAACCATGTTATTCCCGATGTGTTGGTTACCAGCACCGATGGAGATACGCTTTCACTTAAGGAAATAGCAAAAGACGGGAAAACCGTTTTCTACTTTTGGTCGGGTTCAGATCGCAGACATTTTGAAAATATTACCAAGCGAATTGCAATTCTTACCAAGCAAAAACCCGAATATAAGTACGTGGGCATCAATATGAGAACGAGCGAACCTCTTTGGAAAGGTCTGATAGAGGCATCTGGCCTCAATAAAGAACTACAGTTTCGATCAAACGATTTTAAGACACTTACCGAGTCACTTATAATCTACCCACCCAACAAATGCGTTATAACAGAGGATACGCTGATCGTCGATGCCTTTTCGAATATTTATGCCTCTTTTTAAAAACCAGAAAACTGGCGTCTTAAAATTGCCTCATATATAACATAGGTTTTTTAAATGATGATGGTAAAACAGATTTCAGTATAAAATACCATCGCCTACAACAAAAAAAGTACGGATGCTTGCTGCATCCGTACTTTTTTAGCTATGCCCCCAATAGGGGCAGACGATACTGCGTATCGTACTAGTTTCCTTTCTTATAATCAGCCAAAAACTTCGCAAGGCCAATATCTGTCAACGGATGTTTCAATAGGCCTTCGATGGCAGATAACGGTCCTGTCATCACATCTGCCCCTAATTTTGCGCAGTCTATTACATGCATAGTATGGCGCACAGAAGCAGCTAAAATTTGCGTTTCGAAGCCGTAGTTATCATAAATCATCCTGATTTCGGCAATAAGGTTGAGCCCATCGGTAGAAATATCATCCAAGCGGCCAATAAATGGCGATACGTATGTAGCACCTGCTTTTGCTGCCAATAAGGCTTGTCCTGCAGAAAAAACCAAGGTACAGTTGGTAGCAATACCCTTATCGGAAAAATATTTCAAGGCCTTTACGCCATCCTTTATCATAGGTACTTTCACTACAATCTGGTCGTGCAATTCAGCTAGCGCTTCGCCTTCTTTTACCATGCCCTCGAAATCAGTAGCAATAACTTCGGCGGAAACATCCCCCTCTACGATGGTACAGATATCTACATAGTGTTTCAAGATATTATTACGTCCGGTAATGCCTTCTTTGGCCATTAGGGACGGGTTGGTGGTTACCCCATCTAGTACCCCCAATGCCTGGGCTTCTCGAATTTGATCTAAATTGGCCGTGTCTATAAAAAATTTCATTTGCTCTAGTTTATGAATTGATAAAAAAGTACGCTTTAACAGGCAATTTACCGCTAATAAGTTTGCAGTTCAAAAGCCACCGCAAAACTACAATTTATAATGGTTCAATAACATTTTCTCAAAGAGTTTCTCTGGTAATACTTTCTTCAAGAATACAGAGAGTTTTTGGGAAAAAGCCCCTACCCTATAGTGCACCTTAGGTGCCCTAGTATTTAAAAGTGCGTAGACTTTTTGTGCCACCTGTATAGGGTCTTCACCAGCATCTACACCTTCATTGATCTCGGCCAAGGTACGCCCATAGGTTGTTGCATATGGCGAGGTATTGCTTGCTGGCACATGAAACCTTCCCGCGGCAATATTCGTTGCATAATCGCCAGGGGCTAAATTCGTAATGTGAACACCAAAATCTTTGGTTTCCATACGTATGGCCTCCGAGGCAATTTCGAGGGCTCCTTTCGAAGCAGAATAAACGCCCCTGAACGGCAGTCCCATATACCCTGCGATGGAAGTAATGTTGATTATAAGCCCACTACCCTGTTTTCGCATTTGGGGCAATACCGCTTTCATCATATGTAAGGGACCATGAAAATTAATATCGAACGCATTTAAGATACTATCGTGAGGTGTTTCTTCTAAAGGGCCTGTAATTCCGACCCCAGCGTTATTAATAAGCACATCTATTCGCCCTTCAAGCTCGATCAAACGACCAATGGCCGCTGAAATGGTAGCGGTCTTCCGCACATCAAGTTCCAATAAAGGGAAAATTTCAAAATCGGGATGTTGAGACAAACTTCGCGTGGTGCCGTACACGCGTGCCTGCTTTGATTTTAGGTAAACACCAATAGCCTTGCCGATTCCCGAAGAACCTCCTGTAATAAGTACTACTTTTTGTTGCATATGATTGCAAATTAACGAATAAAAAAGAGCAAGTAGAAGCGAAAGGCGGAGGAAGTGGTTCGCTCACTTTTGGGCATAAAAAAAAGGCAAGCTACCTACATCGCACCGCTCAACCATATACCCTTGCTGCGTTCCCACCCTGGGGGATTCTACAGGAGCTGGTCGTGTAGGACTTGCCA
>CALLVX010000160.1 GCA_938010765.1 uncultured Flavobacteriaceae bacterium
CGTACGAAAATCGGCCCTACCTGCACAAGTACAAAAACTATTCGTACCCATAGGACAAGATGGTACCGAACGTGCCAATGCCTATAGCGGGGAATTGAATTATTTTAAACAGGGCGCTTATAACCAAACCAATGGGAAAAGCCCTGAAACAAATATGGTATGGTGCGCAGGTGCTGAAACCTATGGCGGTGACATCGATAAACAGTATGAAAATGGCTGCTATACCGAAGTATGGTTTAGAGAAGCAACTGTGGGCTTGGGTAGACCAGCTAACTGAACAGAATTAATATAGTGAAGAAACCCGTTGTGCATTTTGATTTAAAATAAAAGAAGTTGTGCAAACTGCTTAATAGCAGTAAATTGAAGTAACTACAAATCAATTATAGATGCACAACTTCAAGACAAATTACGAGATAATATTGAAAGTACTCAAACAAATATCGAAAGCTACACTACTTCCCTATCAAAGGCGCAAGCCTATGTTGTCTGACATCGAGGTCGTTTCAATTAACCTGACCGCCGAGTACCTTGGTATTGATAGTGAGTGTGACCTTTTTAGGAAACTTCCCCCAGAACTTTCCTCCAATATCGAACGAAGTGTTTACAACCGCAGGCGTCGCAAGCTATTTCCTTACCTTGAAGATATTAGAGCAAGATTGTCGGGTATTCTCAACCAAGAACAAGAACACTTTATTATAGACAGTATGCCTCTTGAGGTATGCAAGCTATCAAGAAGTTCCCGAAGCAAAGTTTGCCGTGAGGTAGTGTACAGCAGTCCCAACAAAGGCTATTGTGCTTCGCAGGCCACACATTACTATGGTTATAAACTGCACGCTACTTGTTCAGCATCGGGCGTGTTCCAAAGCTTGGACATTAGCCCAGCTTCCGTTCACGATATTCATTATTTAAAGGATATAAAAGCCCAACTGCAGGACTGTATACTTATCGGAGACAGAGGATACCTATCGGCAGAATACCAACTTGACCTATTCGAAAAATGTAGTATTAAACTGGATACTCCTATGAGGAGAAACCAGAAAAACTATAGGGAACAACCTTATGTGTACAGAAAATCAAGAAAACGAATAGAGACCCTTTTTTCGCAGTTATGTGACCAATTCATGATAAGAAGAAATTATGCTAAATCCTTCGATGGTTTTAAAACAAGGATATTGTCTAAAATAGCTGCACTCACAGTGGTTCAGTACATTAACAAAACAATATTCAACAGAAATATAAACAACATTAAAATCAGCATTAGTTAAAATGCACAACGGGTGTTATTATTATTTGATATAAAAGTAGCATGAAACCACAGCCTATGAAACGACATTATGACCAGCGGTAAATTTAGCCCGCCAAGCGGCACACCGATCATTAAATATTAATAATCAAATACTTAAAAAATCATCATCATAAAAAAAGGGCGCCAAATGGCGCCCTTTTTTTATGTAACTTCGAATTCGAAGTACTATTTCAAAGCTAATCTTTTATTGGTTCGGCATTTTCTTGTACACCTAAATGTTTGGCATAAAAGCCCATCATTGATTTGTAGAGGGCAATGGAGTTTTCTTCCTTTCCGAAACCATGGCCCTCATCGTATTTTACCATATAAGGCACATCGAAGCCTTTTTCTCGGAGCGCACTAACGATTTGATCCGATTCATCAATATTTACTCTAGGGTCATTCGCACCTTGTACCACAAAAAGTGGTTTTTTCACCTTGTCGATTTGGTACACCGGGGAGACCTCTTCCATAATAGCTTTTTCTTCTGCGATATCTTCATCATACCAGATTTCCTTGATAATTTTCAGATAAGGTTTCCAATAGGGAGGTATGGTTTCCATAAAGGTGAAAAGGTTTGAAACACCCACATAGTCTACTCCGCATGCATATAGATCCGGAGTTTTAGTAAGACCTCTCAAAACTGCATAGCCACCGTGACTTCCGCCATAAATCGCCGCCTTGTTCTTGTCTACCCAACCTTGGTCCACAATGTACTGAAGACCGTCTTCGACATCGTCCATTGCTTTTCTTCCAATTTGTTTAAAACCAGATTCCAAGAACTCTTTTCCGTAGCCTCCTGAAATCCGGAAATTCACCTGTAGGGTTGCATACCCCCTACTCGCAAAAAGCTGTGCCTCCGGATTAAAGCCCCAAGAATCACGAATGCCTTGTGGCCCTCCGTGTGGGTTCACAATAACAGGCACCTTTTGACCATCGATGGCCGCTTTGGGCAAGGTAATATACCCATGTAAGGTAAGACCGTCTCTGCTTTTAAACGTTATTGGGCGCATTTCGGCCATATCGTCCTCTTTTAATTGCGGCATCAAATTAAAGAGCTCTTTAAATTCATCCTGGGCAACACTATAAGAATAGTATTTCCCGTATAGTTTATCGCTTGTTGTGTAAATGAGGAAGTTGTTTTCATCATCGGTATAATCGGCAATACTGTATTGTTTAGCTCCGAATTGTTTTTGAAACTTGGTGTGCAACTTTTTATAGTAGTCGCTAACAGGCACTATAAGCTGCTTTTCGCCTTCATAACTATAATAATCTAGCTCATACCCGCGCTTTCTGGAAACGGCTATATTCGAAACATCGTAATTGTCGTTGGAAAATAATTTCTTGATGATTTTATCTTCCTTTAAATCATACAATAAGACCTCGCTCTTATCGCTATCTAAATTCGACACCACATAGGCATCATGGGGATATTCTGTGGAATAATCAAAGCGTATAATCGAAAAGGCATCCTTCCAGTTTAGACTTTTTAATAAAGTATAATTGCTGCCATCTTTTGCGTAGTACATATCTTGCTCAACCCCATCCCTAAGTCTGGTGAACCCTTTTAAGGCCCCATCTTTGTCGAAATCATATCCCATTATTGGATTTGCCGCGTCTTCATTCTTATACAGCTGCACCATTTCCCCACTCACCACATTTATCTTATAGGGTTCGAATACCTGTGGGTTATTTTTGTTCATTTGCACTATAATATGGTCTTTATCCTCCTTTAGCAACTCACTGAATTGGGCCTGAACCCCATCAAAAGGAGTCAAGTCTTTTTGATCGCTTCCATCTAGGTTGATGGCATACACATGATAATTCTCATCGCCTCCTTGATCCATAACATAGACTAAACGTTCGTTATTGATCCAGCCGTAACCGCGAATCAACTCCTCTTTCTCTTCAATAGCTTGTTTTACGGTTCCAGTAGCAATTTCTTTGACAAAAATATGACGCTTCCCGTTTTGATCCTTTTCACGGTACGACATATACTTCCCATCCGGTGAAAAACGAAATGTCGAAGCCTTTGGCTTGGCAAAATAATCTTCTACCGTGTAATTAAAATTACCATCAGCCAAAGAAGATAGTTTTGCAAGATCTACGTCAGAACTTGGAAGTTCTGGATTCCCAGGAATGGTCTTTACTGTCTTTTCTAGCACTAAAGGTAGCTCCATGCCCCCTTGGTAAAAAGTACCTTCCATTTTTTCACCACTCAAGGTTGCGACATATTTAATACCGGCTTGCTTATACTGAATGGTAAGAGCATTATCGGCATAAGTAGTAACATCCATAGGAATGTCTGTCGCTCCCTGCGATGGGCTATCCATTGTGCTGGTAAGTTCCCCGTCGGTTTCACTCACATTGAATACCAAGGGCATTTCTGTTCCTTGTACAGACAAGGTTCCCTTCCAAGAACCTGTAACTTCCTGCGAATAGGACTGAAATCCCATTAGCAAAAGGGTCAACCCAAGTAGGTGCCCAAGCATCTTTTTCACTGTTTTCATCGTTTCTTCTTTAGTGGTTTAAATCTTTGCAATAATATCTCCTTCTATTAGTAGTCAAAACTTTCGATTTTGTTACAAATAAGGAGTACAAATTATACTTTTGACAAATATAAGCTGTACCTAGAGTGCATAATTAAAAATATGACCAGCGGTACAAATGAAGTAGTGAGCGGTTAATGGGTATCTTAAATGAAAATTTGGGCGGGCCTGAGGTGTCTTACTCCCTGTTAAGCATAGACCATAGGCGATCTTTTAGTTCTGTAATCCCTTGCTGGGCAACCGATGAGATGAACATGTATGGCACCTCGGCAAAATCTTTGTCTAGTTCAATTCGCATTTCGTCCATCAGTTCCTCATCGAGCATATCGCTCTTTGAGATTGCGACCAAGCGGTCTTTATCTATCAACTCTGGATTGTACCTGCGAAGTTCATCCAACAGAATTTCATACTCTTTGTTGATATCATCGCTATCGGCAGGAATTAGGAACAATAAGGTAGCATTGCGTTCTATATGTCGAAGGAAGTAGTGCCCCAAGCCTTTCCCTTCGGCCGCCCCTTCTATAATTCCCGGAATATCGGCCATTACAAAACTTTTGAAATCCCGGTATTCTACAATTCCTAAATTGGGTTTTAAGGTAGTGAACTCGTAATCCCCAATTTTGGGTTTGGCAGAAGTTATAACAGATAACAAAGTAGACTTTCCGGCGTTGGGAAAACCGACCAAGCCAACATCGGCCAATACTTTAAGTTCAAGGATCACATTGGTCTCCTTACCATCTACTCCCGGTTGGGCGTACCTTGGCGTTTGATTGGTCGCCGTTCGGAAGTGCCAATTGCCCCTACCGCCCATACCACCTTCTACCAATACCTTTTCTTGTCCATCTTCCGTGATTTCGAAGAGTACATTCAAGGTCTCGGCATCTTTGATAACGGTTCCCAAAGGCACATCCATATATACATCTTGCCCATCGGCACCCGAACTACGGCTCCCGCTGCCGTGTTCACCATGCCCAGCTTTGAAGTGTCTTTTAAATTTGAATCCTACCAAGGTCCATAAATTTTTGTTGCCACGAATAATTATATGCCCTCCTCGGCCACCATCACCACCATCAGGGCCACCTTTGGTAATATATTTTTCACGATGCAAATGTACAGACCCCTTACCTCCTTTACCAGATTCGGCAAATATTCTCACATAGTCAACAAAATTCCCTTCGGTCATTGCAATTTCTTTTAGCGACTTTATCGCTTCCTAAATCGGTGTAAAAGTAAGTAATTACAGTGTGCTCTTTTGAAGTTGCCACATTGTTTGCATACTTGGCTCTAACACTGCAGTTCTAAAACCAATACCCCTATAATTCTTCGATTACCTTGGCCAAACGGTGCGTAATCTCATCTATTGCACCTATACCGTTTACACTGTGAAACTTCCCCTGGTCTTCATAAAACTTCTTTAATGGAGCTGTTTTTTGATTGTACTCTTCAAAACGATTCCTTATTTTGTCTTCATCTTGATCATCGGTTCGCCCACTAACCTCACCACGCTCCAACAACCGCTGAATCAGCACTTCGTCATTCGCTTCAAGGGCAATGGTTGCATTGATTTTCATGCTTTTCTCTGCAAGAAAAAAATCGAGTGCCTTTGCCTGTGCTGCGGTTCTTGGAAACCCATCAAAAATAAAACCACTTGCCTCCGGGTTTTTCTCGACCTCTTCTTGAAGCATTTTAATAGTAACCTCATCGGGCACCAAATCGCCTCGGTCAATGTAGGACTTCGCCAATTTCCCTAGTTCGGTATCATTTTTCATGTTGTATCGGAACACATCACCCGTTGAAATATGTTTTAAGTTGTATTTTTCTTTTAAAAATTCGGCTTGGGTACCCTTCCCGGCCCCTGGTTTTCCGAATAATACAAGGTTGATCATTTGGTTGTTGTTTAGTTGGTATACTTCCCTTAGATTACGTCCCAGCTCATTGTAATCGAGCCCATAGCCCACAATAAACTTATCCGGAATTTCTAAACCGAAATAGTCGATGGTGTACTCCCCATTGTATACTGATGCTTTGTAAAAAAGGGATGCAATCTTAAATTCTTTCACATTCTTATTGGCAAATAAATAGACCAACTCTTTTAATGTTCTTCCCGTATCGATAATATCCTCGAGAATAATTACACTTCGACCTTCCACATTTTCTGGCAAATCGAGCAAAGTTTCCACTATTCCGGTAGAAGTAAGGCCTTGATAGGAACTTAATTTCACAAAAGAAACTTCACAAGGGTGTTGGTATGCTTTTAAAAAATCGGCTACAAACATAAAGGACCCATTTAGCACGCCAATAAAAATAGGGATCTCCTCTTTATAATCTTCGGCTACGGCCCGGGCTACTTTCGCCACAGCTTTCAATATTGTTGCTTCAGATAAATACGGCACAAAGGTTTTGTCGTGAAGCTTCATAGTATCCTTTTTTTTAAAGGGTCGTAAATATACTATTTTGATTTCTCTTTTTCATCTACAAGCGATCGGTTTTAAGAATTCGATGTATTTTTGTATCAAGCGCGGGAATAGCGTATGAAACAGGCATCTATGAACTATTTTTCTTCCAACTTTAAACTAGGAATCCTCGGCGGTGGGCAATTGGGAAAAATGATTTTGTATGAGACACGGAAATGGGATGTACAAACGTACGTTTTAGACCCCTCTCCGGAAGCTCCCTCTAAGATTTCCTGCGGTCAGTTTTTTCAAGGGGATTTAATGGATTTCGACGCGGTATACAAACTAGGTAAAAAGGTAGATCTTTTGACCATCGAAATAGAAAATATAAACCTTGATGCTCTTGAAAAATTAGAAAGTGAAGGCTTAAAAGTATTTCCGCCAACGAGCGCCTTGCGAATCATACAGAACAAAGCAAAGCAAAAACTATTCTATATAGATCATGAAATCCCTACGGCCCCCTTTGAACGATTTGCCTATGCAAGCGAAATAAAAGACAGTATTACCAATGGTGGACTTCGTTTTCCTTTTGTGTGGAAAGCGGCCCAATTTGGCTATGACGGCCAAGGTGTTAAGTTGGTGCGTGCGATGGAGGATTTAGAAGGTTTGCCCCCAGGGGAGTGTATCGCCGAAGAAATGATTCCTTTCAAAAATGAATTGGCGGTGATCGTCGCACGCAGCGAGGGAGGGGAAGTAAAAACCTATCCGGTAGTGGAAATGGAATTTCATCCCGAGGCCAACCAGGTAGAATATGTAATTTGCCCGGCCCGTATCGCTCCACGGGTCGCTGAAAAGGCACAAGAAATTGCCTTAAAAGTATCTAGACATATTCAACATGTAGGTTTATTGGCAGTAGAGATGTTCCAAACCGAAGATGATCAAATTTTGGTGAACGAAGTAGCCCCAAGACCTCACAATAGTGGACATTATAGTATTGAAGCCAGTTACACCAACCAATTCGAACAGCATTTAAGGGCGATTTTAAATTTGCCTTTGGGCAGTACAGAGAGTAAAGTGGCCGGTATTATGGTAAATTTGGTTGGCGCGGAAGGCCATACAGGCCCGGTAGTCTATGAAAATATAGATGCAATTTTAAAGATGGAGGGTGTTACTCCCCATATTTATGGAAAGAAACAAACCCGACCATTTCGAAAAATGGGCCATGTGACCATTGTAAATAAAGACATTCAAAAAGCACGGGAAATTGCACAAGAGGTAAAGGAAACCATCAAAGTGATTTCGCAATAATACATCAAAACCAGTATTTGAAACGTAATTCCTATATTGGTATCTAAGACAAAAGAATACTATGAGCAAAGTAGCCATTGTGATGGGAAGTACCAGCGACCTTCCCGTGATGCAGGAAGCAGTCGATATTTTAAAAGGTTTTGACATCGAGGTCGACGTAGATATTGTATCGGCGCACCGTACACCCGAAAAACTGTTCGACTTTAGCAAGAATGCCCATTCCAATGGGTATAGGGTTATTATTGCAGGTGCCGGCGGTGCCGCCCATTTACCAGGGATGGTGGCCTCTATGTCGCCTCTACCAGTAATTGGTGTACCGGTGAAAAGTAGTAATAGTATTGATGGCTGGGACTCGATTCTTTCCATTTTACAAATGCCGGGAGGCGTGCCAGTGGCAACAGTGGCCCTAAATGGTGCTAAAAATGCAGGTATTCTCGCCGCGCAAATTATTGGCTCTTCAGATAAATGTGTGTTGGACAAAATTATACTCTATAAAGAAGGCCTAAAGCAGAAAGTCATCGATGGGGCCAAGTCGGTGAACGGGAAAGAGTGACAAGTTCAGAGTTCAGAGTTCAAATTAGAAAAAATGCAAGGCTACAAAAATCTTGATTTTGAGCTTTTTTTTAAAAGAATTAAATTTTACATTGAAAATACCAGAATACTATGAATCCCCTTCTTCAACCCTTTGACACGGCCCCTTTTTCACAAATTAAACACCTGCATTTTAAACCTGCCTTTCTAAAAGCAATGGAAGATGCCAGGGCCGAAATCGATGCAATAACTGACAATAAAGCAGTACCTACTTTTGAAAACACCATTGAAACCCTCGAATTTTCCGGGCAACAACTAAGTCGTATCTCCAGCGTTTTTTTTAATCTGAATTCTGCGGAAACAAACGAGGAAATTCAGAAAATTGCACAGGAAATTTCTCCTTTGTTATCTGAATTCGGCAATGATATTACCCTGAATTCGGCTCTTTTCGAACGAGTAAAGGCTGTATATGAGCAAAAGGCCACCTTAAAGCTTTCGGTAGAACAAACTACCCTACTCGATAAAAAATATAAAAGTTTTAGTAGAAACGGGGCCAACCTGGAAGAAGATAAAAAGAAGCGACTAAGGGAAATCGATGCCGCACTCTCCAAGCTGAAACTCAAATTTGGGGAAAATGTATTGGCAGAAACTAATAAGTTTGAACTACATCTAACTAAAGAAACTGACCTAGCTGGCCTACCCGACGGTGCTAAAGAAGCGGCAGCCCAATTGGCAAAATCAAAAGGTAAGGATAACGGATGGTTGATTACCTTGGATTATCCTAGTTACATACCTTTTATGAAGTATGCAACCAATAGGGAACTGCGCAAAAACCTATCATTGGCTTTTGGCGGTAAAGCGTTTCATAAAGATGCGCTCGACAATCAAGAGAATGTTTTGAAAATCGCACAACTTCGACACGAACGTGCACAACTTTTAGGTTATCAGACCCATGCACATTTTGTGTTAGAAGAGCGAATGGCGGAGACTCCCGAAAAAGTATATGATTTTCTTACCGAACTACTAGAAAAAGCAAAACCTGCGGCAGAACGGGAGTTCGACCAATTGACCAAATTTGCCAAAGAACGCGACGGTATCGATCAACTTCAAAAATGGGATGGTAGCTTTTACTCCGAAAAACTCAAACAAGAATTGTTTAGTTTAGATGACGAGCAGTTGAAGCCCTATTTTAAATTAGAAAATGTAATCAACGGTGTTTTTAAGGTAGCAGAAAAATTGTTCGGACTGCAATTCGAAGTGGTAAACGATATTGACACCTATCACGAAGAAGTCAAGACCTATCGTGTATATGACCTTGACCGGAATTTTATTTCGATCTTCTATGCAGATTTTCATCCACGGGCAGGTAAACGAGGCGGCGCTTGGATGACCTCCTTTAAATCACAATACATTCAAAACGGCACCAATGTAAGGCCTCATATCTCGAACGTCTGTAATTTCACTCCCTCCACCCCCAGCAAACCTTCTCTATTGACCTTTAATGAGGTGACCACACTTTTTCATGAATTTGGCCATGGCCTGCATGGGATGCTAGCGAACACCCAATACCCTAGTTTATCGGGCACATCCGTCTATTGGGATTTTGTGGAATTGCCCTCCCAGGTCTTAGAAAATTGGTGTTATGAAAAAGAAGCCTTGGAGCTCTTCGCCACACACTATGAAACAGGAGAATTAATTCCTATGGAATTAGTGCAAAAAATAAAGGAATCTGCCACTTTTCAAGAAGGTATGGCTACACTACGCCAACTTAGTTTTGGCTTGTTAGATATGTCATGGCATGGCGGCGACCCATCACAGATTACCGATGTCAAAGCACATGAAACGGCCGTATTTAAAGACACCTATCTCTATCCCGATACGCCCGAAACCTGTATGAGCACCGCATTTTCCCATATCTTTCAAGGAGGCTATGCTTCTGGTTATTATAGTTATAAATGGGCCGAAGTACTAGATGCCGACGCTTTTGCCTATTTCAAAGAAAATGGTATTTTCAACAAGGAAGTAGCCACAAAATTCAAAGATCACGTACTTTCTAAAGGGGGCACAGAAAATCCGATGGTACTTTACAAACGCTTTCGGGGAGCCAAACCAAAAGTAGAAGCACTACTAGAACGTGCAGGATTATTAACAACTTTATAAAAACAAACACGATGTACAAACAAATAATTCAACTCGCAGTTTTCTTTTTTTTCGTGCAAATTAGTGCCCAAAAAAAAATCACCTTCAAGTATCAGGTACAGGAAAACACAGTTTATAAAACCGAAATGACGACCAATATTGACGGGGTGATTCATATGGATGCAGATGAAGCGACACTAGAGCAAATGCGTAAATCTGGAATGGAACTACCTATAAAAATGACCCAAAATGCGAATAGCACTATCATCAACACTACCTACGCTTCTAATTCTAAAGGGAGTATTCCCACTGCCCTTTACTATGAAAAAATGGAATCGGAAACAGTAATGAACGGCAACCCGATCAACCAAGATAATATGTTTAAAGGTCTAACGGTCTACGGAAAGTACGCTCCCGATAACAGCTTTAAAATAGATACAATAACTGGAGACAATCTAACGGATCAAATACAAAAAGTTTTATCTACCACGATTCAACAATTGCAGAACCAGATTACCTTTCCCAAAGAGGCAATGGCCATAGGAGATTATTTTAAAGATGAGGTTCCTATGAGCATTCCGATGGCCACAGCCACCCCGGTAGATATTCTTTTAACTTCAGTATATACGCTCGTCGCCATAAAAGGAGAATTGGCTTTTTTCGATGTAGATCAAACTATCGACTTAAACTCAAGTATGAAGGGAATGGACTTAAAAGCATCTGGTCAGGGTAAGGGATCATTGGAATATGATATTAAAAATAACTTCCCCAAGAGGTACTCTACCGATCTCCATATAAAAATGAATATGACCATGCCCAATGACATGAATATGGATATGGATATGGTAACTAAGACGAGTCTTTCCATTACTACAAAGAGGCGTGAATAGCTGTTTTAATATTGGATAAGATTACCCAATAGATTCTGATTAATGCATCAATACAAAAGGTATTCATTGAGGTATTCGACATCTACATGAAGTTGCCGCAAAAAGACACTAAATTCTTCAAAAGCGAGGTTTTCTTCCGCTTTGAACAATACTTTTCCTGTTTCTCCGATAAATCGCACCTTTAACAAGTCGGGTTGTTTTTCGACCCAAATATACTCTGCACCGCCTCGAACATCTTTTCCGATTAATAAAATGGCGCCTTTTATCAGCCTGCCTTTTTCTACGACCGCTATGTATTCTGCCTCTCCATTTACATCATAGCGTGTAACGGTGCCTTCCAGGTAATTATCCTTTATGCTGAACTGCAACCTTTTCTTATCGGTGTCATCGTAATAAGCAGTGGTCTCTTCTGCCTTATCCTCTAAAAACCGAGTTTTGCGTTTGCCATTCTTATCATACGAAATACGTGTAACAATCTGTCCGTCTTTAAAGGTTTCCCGACTACCTTTTTGATTATAAGCTGCTTGCACGACTCGGGTTCCCTCGATTGGATTACCTTCTTTGTAGACCAACTGCGATGTCAAGGCTCCGTCTATATCATAATAATGCGATGTACCATTTAGTTCCCCATTTTGGTACACTTCGGTCTTGCTCAAATCTCCGTTATAGGTATAAAAACTAAAAAGTCCCTCTTCTTTATCATCCTTGTAATTCCCTTCCTTTAGTATCTTTCCATTATAGTCATACTGACGATAGGCACCCTCGCGCTTTCCTTCCGATACGGTGTAAAACTCGCGGGTATTATGGTCATAGGCCGTCCCGTTCCAGGGTTGTCCTTCTTTAAATTCCAGTGAAGCGAATAGTTTTCCTTCTCGATCGTAATAGGTACCACAACAGTCAATATCCACATCGACTTCCAATATGGGCCGTATGTCTCCGCTGGTACCCCCAGGACCATAGTTATAGCGCTTTTGTTTTTTCAACTTCCCCATAACACGTACCTCCATAAGGCGAACCGCATCAGAAGTATCAAAAAACTCATAGTGGGTACCGTCTTGTTTCAAGAAATCGTAACGCCCCATTTCCTGATCTTGTGCATCATAAAAAATGCCTGTCTTCTTGTTGTAACCTACATACGTCATTACACTTTGTCGACTACCATTGCTATAGAAACTACGTTCTCTTATCTTGGAATAAGAGCCTTCCTGAAATTCTTCGATGCGCTTAAAGGTCTTGGAAGTCTTTGTATCATTGCCTCTTTTACTGAAGCTGGTGCTTTTAATAACGGACCCATGCTTATACTCCCGAATCAAATTGATGTCCCCATCATACCCAATCGTATACTGCGCTCCGTTCATGGGTTTTGGATAACCGTCATTATTCTTAACCGCTAGTTCACCCAACAACACCCCTTCTTTGGTATAGTACATCTCTTTTTCCAAGTTCTTCACACTAAACCTGATCTTGCTCTTCGGGTAGTAGGCGATTTCTTCGACCAAGGTTCCCTCCTTATATGTAACCTTGCGGTCATCGAACAATTCAGCACCAGTGTGAGGAAGGTAATTCTTATAAGTAATCCGGGCTATTTCTTCCCCGGTTTCATTGTAACTGCGTTGTTCTTTTTTTTCTCCTGCTTCATAAAGTACCTTGCGTTCTACTTGTTGGTTTTCATACCTATATTCCTCGTCTACTTTTTTTCCACCTTCATACTCGTAAACCGTGGCAATAAACAACTTCCCTTCTTGGCCTTTTGAACGTTTGAAATAAATGATTTTACCTTCCTCCGCCTTCAAATAACCTTGATTCATACCAAATTTGACCCGCCCTATAACGGTGCCGTCTTCAGCATAGTAGGTTTTCGTATGGGTTGGTTTCTTCTCATACAATTCTCTTAGTTGCCCATTGCCATAATACATTGTAGAGGTTAGGTAATTCCCGCCTTTGTAATATTTTATTTCCTTCACCCTCATGGGCTTGTAATAGTAACTCACATCAAGCCCTACTATCTTACCGTCGGTATTTTTGGTTCGTTCACCAATAAACACTCCATTTTTTCCAAAGTATTTGATGCGAACCTTATTGTCTATCCCATTCCCAGCCGTTTCATAGCGAATTCCCGTTACATCCTTGTCATACACGATTGCAAAAACACTGTCTCCCCTCTTTTTCCTGTAATAGTTGTAGCTGCCGTTTTTGACCAGTTGTTCTCCCTTGATCAACCGATTGTTCTTGAACTGTGCAACCAATTTTTCTCCTTCTCGATACGACAGAAATTCGCCATCCAATCGGCCTCCTTTATACATGCCTTTCTGCCGAACACCTCCGTCTTCGTCATACCAAACAACGACCCCTTCCCATACTTCCTTGGTAGCACTCTTTGAAAGGCCCTTCATTTGCAACTGACCCGACATATAATAGTCCTGAAACTCATATAGGTTACCTATCTTCTTAAGTGGTATTCTATAAAAATCGGCATTGTCCTTTACCGTCGTTTGCCAATATTCATTGAAATACAAGGTGTCTTTCTGTGCTGCCAATGTCGCGACGATAAAGAATAGCCAAACGAAGAGCCCTATTTGAATACGATTCTGTTGTGATTTCATACGAATTGATTCCTAATTTAGGATACGAAATTAAGTAATAGAACCTTTCTGCGTATCCCCGAAAACGGCTAAATTAACCTTTAACCAATGGTTGCCTTTTTTTAGGGTGTATTCCTCTTCTGAAAAATCAATACCCGACAAAATTCTGAGGAATCTTTCTTTTTTACAATTATCACCGAAGCTGCTCTTTTAGTTCCAACATAGGAGTTGCAAACCCCAAATATCAAGCAAAGCAACAGCATACGGGCAATGCCGAGAAGCTCCATTTTCATCTTCATACGCCTCCGTTAAAGTTTGCTGCGCAGTGCCTTCAAATAAGTTAAGAGCGTGTCTTTATTTAAGTGGTCAGATTTTAAATAGTATACCTTTCCAAGCTCCAAGTTGGCATTCGGACTTTCGATATGGCCGTCGAATAAATAGAGGCTAAACTGTCCGTCGCCCCATAGCACGAGCTCGTTATAATCTTCTTGTGGCAATCTGATTTCGTGATTCAAATGACGTACTTTTGTTGAAGCCAGATATGCCCCGAATAGATCAAACGAATCATGCGGATTGTTGTTCTCAATATTTCTAAAACTGCGTGAAGCTCCTTTTTTGAGTATTCGTTTTCGTAACTTCTTAAAGTCTTTTACGGATATGTATTCGCTCATATCCTCATATTTATTCGCTTCCAACATTTTCCAATCATCCAATAAACTATACATACCTTCAAACGGATATTCCTTGCGTTGCATGCTAAACTTCACATTGGTATCTGCCTTAAAACGAACATAGCGGTTGTCTATATTTCCTGTTTGCAAACCGTACTCATATTCAGTCATATACGGATAACTCAAAATACCTTCTTCATTTAAATAGAAGGAAATTTTTCGTAAATCTTTTATAGCATCATATTGTAAATGGAGCACGACATTTAATTTACCATCCTCCTCGTAAAAATGCTTGTTAGCGAGTTTAAGCATACGCAAGTCTGGGTGTAATACGGTTGTAGACATGAGTGTATTTAGCCCTTTGCGAGCCTCTTCTTTATATTGCTCCAAACTGTAGATATCGTATTGGTACAGGGCAATTTGCTTATTTACCACATCTATGTGAATCTCTGCCGACTTCGCGGCGATGGGCAGATTCTCTTGCGAAAAAAATGATACCAGGGCGAAAATCAAAATTTTTACTTCTTCCATAACTGCTGCCTATAAGTACTTTCTTGACTTTAGAAATTTCACCATAGCCCTGTTCAACTCATGTCTTGGTATTTTTCTGAGCGGTTTGGTCTTTGCCCCCAATGACACCAATAGTGAAACCATTTTGGGTTGATCGGCCAGGGCTGCGAAACAAATAGGGGTCTTTGTAAATTGCAAATAAGAAGTTCCTGATTTAATTTCTAGGTTCGCACCCTTCGTCACCAGGAATTCAACCAACTCCCCATGCCCATTTTCGACTGCAATTTGCAATGCACTTTTACCATTGCCGCCAACATGATTTATTTCCACTCCTGCTTTTAGCAATTCTTCGACCATTAAGAGGCTCCCTTCCTTACATGCCGCCATTAAGGGCGTGGTATCAAAAAGGGACTCTTTTTCGGAAAAGTTAACATCTGCGCCATACTGAAGCAAACAATCAATTAGCTCTTTACTACGTCTT
>CALLVX010000161.1 GCA_938010765.1 uncultured Flavobacteriaceae bacterium
CAGTTTTGAACTGCTTTAAAAACTCGTCTGTAAATAATTCTTCTTTCTTCATAAGATGTAAATAGTTTAAAGTTAAAAAAAATAGCGAGGGGCATGCCCCTCGCTATTTTTACTACTTACACACTTTATGAGATAGTGCTAGAAAAAATACCGTAAGTTTTTCTCTTCCAGAAATTCATCATTTAGTAAGGTATTCATGAAAATTCTTTGAAGTCCAGAGTGCAAGTTATTCTCGGGTTCTTCAATAAAAATCCAAGTGTTTTTGGAAGCAGTATAAATCGGAAACATCAATAATATTATTGATTGTATTCCATCCCCAATATCATGTATCTGTCTTTCTTCCCCATCTATATAAAGTATTATATGATTTTCTTTATGGTTGGAAATTATCTCAACTGGTTTGGTATCAAAAAAGTGCGTTGAAAGAAATTTTTCAAAAGCTTCAAAATCTTCTCTTTTATTTTTTCTACTATTGCGAATCTCCAGAATATCTTCAAATAATTTCAATCCCGTAAAAATCTGATCTTCTTTCAATTTATATAACTCAGTCACTGCTTTGCCAAAAACATCGCCGGCAAAAACAGTACTTCGCGCCATACTTCTGAAAATTGGAATATAAACTCTTTTCGATGGTAAATTTTCGACCACAAAATTTAATTCTTGACGAATACTATAAACAGATTGAAAAATACTTTTGCGTCTTTTGAGTATCGTTAACTTTCCTTTCTTAGTAAAATGAATATCTGGGCCATCAAGTTTTTCTATCTCTCTATCGTCATCAATCTGATTATCCAAAATCCTCTGGAAATTATCTAAATGAGTATTAAAATTGCCTATTAAATTCCGATATTCGATTTTACTAGAAATCACATCTTCATAAAGATCTTCAGTTTTTTTCCCTTCTATTTTATCTATCGCAGCAATTTCCTTGCGATTTTCTTCATACCATTCTTCCAATTCTTCAAATAACTGGTTTATACTCTTGTTAGACTCTGAAATTTCAAAAAACTCGTTTTCAGACTTAAGCAGACCTCTTAAAAACCTACTCTTCCCGGAATTATTTACGCCAACAAAAAGGTTTATTTTTGAAAAGAGGCCCAAAAAGTCCTGCCTTTCTTCGGCTAATCTAGCTGCTATTTTTTGGGGAGCGTAATATATGCAGTGGTCAAGACTATCGCCAAATTCCTTAGGAATAGCTGAATCATTAAAGAGAAATTTTAAATACATGTGGGAAAATTAACCTAAATGTGGTTAAATTCAAATAATATCCGACATCCTTTCCTTCAAATCCGAAATCACCTCCTCTTCAAACCAAGGGTTCTTGCTCAACCAAAACCGATTTCTCGGGGAGGGATGTGGCAATGGGAAATATCGCGGTACATAGTTTTGATACGCTCGTACGGTTTCGGTCAGGTTCTTCTCGGTCTTTTTTGCCAGGTACTGTTTTTGCGCATAGGTGCCGATCAAGATGACCAATTCGATTTTGAGCATTTTTTCCCATAACCGATCATGCCACAAAGGCGCACATTCGGGTCGCGGAGGCAAATCGCCCCCTTTTCCTTTTCCGGGATAGCAAAAACCCATGGGCACCAATGCCACCTTTGTTTCATCATAAAAATCGGCATCGGAAATTCCCAACCATTTTCGCAATTGCCTCCCACTTGGATCATCCCAGGGAACACCCGTAGCATGTACCTTGGTTCCCGGTGCCTGCCCAATAATGATGATCTTAGCATCGGGATGCCCGGTAACGATCGGCCGCGGCCCTAGGGGTAAATGCGCTTTGCACACTTCGCACTTTCGTATCTCTTTGAGTAATTGTTTCAATTGTTCAAGGCTGGTTTTAGTTTTACCCTAAAATACGGAAACGTAGCTTCATTTCTTGATACACATCAATATTTTCCCTAGTAAAAAAATGGAATTTTGTACCGATCATCCTCTAAAAACGAACTTTATGGCAGCTTTATTCATCAGTGCAGAAAATCAGATCCAGCGTTTAAACCTCCTTACGGAAAAAATAGGGGCGTTAGAGTCACTCCCCATCGATATGTTAACAACCGCTCCAAACGCGAAAGCTTGGAGTATTGTCGAAATAGTTTCGCACCTTAACATCGCCTATGGTTTTTATGTTGATAAAGTGAATAGCGTCCTGAACAAGGCGGAGTCAATAGAAAATGACAAAGAACCGTTTAAGGCACGTGTATGGCAACGTTTTGTGATCAACGGTCAACGCCCGAAGGGACAGACCAGAAAATGGAAAATGAAAACCATGAAACGGTTCGAACCCAATGCTATTAAACTCGCCCACGGAGAAGACCAAGTAGCTACTGTATTCGAACAATTTCAACAGTTACATGGCCACCTCAAAGAAGCCATCCTTAGCGGGAGGCATAAGAATCTGTATCATATGAAAATCCCTTCAGCAATTGGCCCTATCGTTAATTTCTACCTGCCCGAAGCTTTTGAATTCGTACTTTGCCACGCAGAGCGGCATCTCATACAAATCGAAGAAACAAAAGAGCTGCTATCAAAAAAAGACCTTTAGCCCCTGCTTAAGTCTGGAAAAATACGTTTATTTTGTTCAAACTGATGGCTATGGATGATGATGCCTTTGATCAACTGTGTGATTTTTTCTCGGAAATCCCCTTTACGGATGCTCAAAAAGTCAGGTTTCGATCACTGTGGTACTTAATAGAGGTTCCCAGGGGCACCTTAATTACGGAAGCTGGGAAGGTCGAGCGCTATTTTTATTTTGTGTTGGATGGGGTACAAGCGCTTTATATACTGAATCAAAAAGGAGAGAAAGTAGTACTTGGTTTTTCCTATGCAGACGGCCCATCGGGTGTTTTTGACTCCTTTATCGCCCAGCAGGCATCTTCTACATTTTTGGAGGCCCTGAAACCCTCTAAACTATTAAGAATTAATTTAGAGGACTACCATTCTCTTTTTGAACAATTTCCAGAATTTCATCGGTGGGGACACCATTTTTTTAGGGATGTGCTCTTCGGAAGGTTGTTTCGGGAGGTAGAGATCCTAACCATGTCTGCAGAGGAACGCTATATTGCTTTTATGCAAAGATGCCCGGAAGCCTTAAAAGTGATTCCTCAGAAATACCTAGCATCGTACCTGAACATGAAACCGGAGACTTTCAGCCGGCTACGATCTAACACCACATACTAACCGTCTATATCCCTTTTTAGCTGCCTTTCTTTTCATTGCCCCTAATGACGGCCCATTTATTCCTACATTTAAAATGTCTGAGGAATCTTTTTTTTTCACCTTCATCTGACCTGCTTTAACGGCTGGATGCAGATAAACAAAAATTGCCTTTACAAATAATGATTTGAAGACTTATAAAAAATAGCATTCTCCCGAAATAATTGAAAAATACAGGGTTTCCAAAGTATTTACTTTTATTTTCTACAAGATCAAAAAGTAAATTTTTAACAAAAAAAGACAGTTTCATATCACTTTTTTATATTCTTACAACAAAAATTCGCATTTATATATTAAAACTTAACTTTCAAAGTTATGTAAGAATAAATGCACATAAATATAACCCTTCCCCCAAATGAAAAAGACTGTGTTCTATCTCTCCTTATTTACCATTACCAGTTTCTGTACCCAAAACGCTTATGCGCAAAATGGATTAAAGAAAGTGAATCCTCATTCACAAGCAAGCGTCAGTTTTGAGGAAAATAGCCTCAAAAAGCCTAAAATAACCTCGCAATCGAACGAATTGAAGGGCCTTCGCAAAGATTTTTATGTAGCCCAACAATTAAAAGATGCAGATCGATATGTATTCGTAATGCGCTACCAAGAAGCGGCAGCACTTTATGAAGCCGTTTTAGAAGATGATTATGCAAAGCCAACTTATAGTTTGCTACAAAGCATCGGAAACGCCCATTATTATGCTACCCGAATGGATAAATCATTTCTTTGGTTCGATACATTGTACAAAGCGTATCGGGACCAAATGGATGCTGACGACCTATTTAAATATGCAAGGGCCCTGCAAGGAGTAGGCAAGTACAATAAGGCCGCTCATATGCTGGCCTTATCCCAAAAAAAGGCCAAAAAAGAAAAAACTAAGCCCTCTAACCACACGGGGAAAGGAAACGTCGCTACAGCAAAGACCGGAAGCGTTCGAATCAAAAATCTTGATTTCAATACCTGCTATTCTGATTTTGCTGCCCATATGAATAGTAACGGAGAGCTACTTTTCGCTTCAGTGGAAGATCCTAATATAAAAGTGAACTGGTATAACAAGAACAACCCACAGTACTTTGACCTTTATTCTATCAATACAACAAAGCAGCAACGGCCCATAAAACTATCGAACGAAATCAATACCTCGTATAACGAAACGTCATTGGCCTACACTTCAGATGCTAAAACTTGCTACTTTACCCGCAGCAGTGATCCCAATACGATGATCGAAAACGGGGATGAGCTTTCTAAAATTTATAAAACTATAAAAGTGGGCAATAATTGGTCAGATCCCATGCCCCTATCTTTTGCGAGTGATACCTATACCATAGAAGAACCCGCTTTAAGCCCCGATGGTAAGAAACTCTATTTTGTCTCGAACATGCCTGGAAGTATTGGAGGGAATGATATTTTCGTAGTTGATATCTACGAAGACGGTACTTTCTCGCCGCCAAAAAATCTGGGGCCAATTATTAATACCACAGCGAATGAAAGTTCCCCCTTTATTGGCCATCAAAAGCTCTATTTTTCATCGAACGGACATCCCGGATTTGGCGGTTCGGATATTTATGAGGTGTCTTTTACTGAAAATCAGAGTTTTGGCAAAGTCAACAATCTTGGGGATACTTTCAACAGTGCAAACGATGATTTCTCGTTCAGCATAGATGAAACCACACAAACGGGGTTCTTTGCAAGTGATCGGTCAGGAGGCAAAGGCGCCAGTGATATTTATTCTTTTTCATTTTGCGAGGACACAAAGATTATTTTTGAAAGGCGGTAAACTACCTCGGGGCAAGCTCGCGAGGCACCAAAAAGAAATTCAACATTAATTTCGACGCAAGCCCGCCTGAACACTTTTAGGATAGGCATCGTAGTATTTTAAATCTCGATTATCGTGTAAAATTAAAGACCGCTGCATCCCCATAAACAAACCTGGAAAAACACACCTAAGGTATTTCTAGGGTTCTGTTTGTCTATTTCTTTCCTCCGACCACAACGACCAGTTCCCCTTTCGGTGGTTTCTGCGTATAATATGCCAACAATTCCTCAGCTGTTCCTCGAATAGTTTCCTCGTACATCTTGGTCAACTCCCTAGAAACGGAAATAGGGCGGTCTGCACCAAAGTACGTGACCAATTGCGAAAGTGTCTTTAACAGTTTGTGGGGAGATTCATAGAAAATTAGGGTACGGGGTTCTTCGGCCAATACCGTCAAACGCGTTTGGCGTCCTTTCTTAATAGGTAAAAAGCCCTCGAACACAAACTTATCGTTTGGGAGGCCGCTATTGACCAAAGCGGGGACAAAAGCGGTAGCACCTGGCAAGCAATCTACTTCGATTTCATTTTCAACGCAAGCCCGGGTCAGCAAAAAGCCTGGGTCTGAAATAGCAGGGGTGCCCGCATCCGAAATCAAGGCCATGGTTTCGCCGCCTTTTAGACGTTTTATTAAAGAGTTCACTGTCTTGTGTTCATTATGCATATGATGACTTTGCATCGGGGTGTTTACCTCATAATGTTGTAACAGTTTGCCACTGGTCCTAGTATCCTCTGCCAGTACCACGTCCACTTCTTTCAGCACTCGCACTGCCCTAAAGGTCATATCTTCCAAATTACCTATCGGGGTGGGTACCAAGTATAGCTTGCCCATTAATTCAAATTTTGTCAAAAATAGCCTTTTTGTTTAGACGATACCCATTCGAGGACCGTGCATATGCATCCGATCGTTTCTTATTAAAATGCAGAAATACGGGCCTTTTTTTCAAAGAAATAGGAAATCATGGTAGCTGTTAAGGCAACTAGGGCAAAAATATAGCCATTTCTATCGGTTAGGTAGTGTGCGAAAAAGGCCAAAACAGTGTCGAAAAAGAAACCGGCATAAGCCCATTCTTTTAACCAATTGGAAAAATTGCCCCACACAGCGACCAATCCCAATATTTTTGCAATTGCAAGCGGGTATACCAAATAAATAGGGTAACCGAAATATTCAAAAAAGCCAGCAATCATATCGTATTTGGTAAAATAATTAAAAACGGAAATTGTATGTCCGTTTAATGTCCACTTGCTGTAATGCTTGCTATTACTAACCTATCAAATATTCTTTCACCAAAATACCTTCTATTAAGCTTGTAGACGAACTCATTGAGGTATAGTTGCAGGTATTTCGCTTTTATCTT
>CALLVX010000162.1 GCA_938010765.1 uncultured Flavobacteriaceae bacterium
TAGCATCGATGAAAAAGCAGCCTGTCGAGTATCTTTAAAGTTCACAAAAACAATAAGATATGGAATCTCAACAAACTGCTGTACCGAAGTTATATATTGGTATCGACATTCACAAACGAAGTTGGAAGGTTCATTGTGCAACGGACCTGTTTTCAGGCAAGTCTTTCAGTATGTCGCCGGACCCGGAGCAATTACGAACATACGTATCAAGACATTTTCCTGATTACGAAGTTGCGACGGCTTATGAGGCAGGTTGTTGTGGTTATTATGCCCATCGTTGTTTCGAGAGTTATGGATGGCGATCATTAGTAGTCAACCCAGCGGATATCCATAGAAAAGGTAAGGAGAAGCATACCAAGACCGATAAGATCGATTCGCAGTTGATAGCACGAGAACTCAAGGATGGTCGATTGGAAAGTATACTAGTCCCCGATAGCAAGCGAGAAGAACTCCGGAGTCTTTTTAGACGACGGAATGATCTGGTAAAGGATTTCAGGCGTATCAAGAGCTATATCAAGATGCAGTTGTTGTATTTCGGTATCAAGGAACCCGAAGAGTTCGATAACGACCATTGGAGCCACAAGTACCGCGAGTGGTTGGACGATATGGTTTTTAAGCATCCAACGGCCAAATCTGCCTTGGAGAGCCGCATGCGCTTCTTTCGTTTCGTGGACCAGGAGCTTCGCGATGTCTCGACACAACTACGAAGGTACTGTAAGGTGCATTACAAGAAAGATTATTTACTGCTCAGAAGTATTCCGGGTATTGGTGGCATAGTTGCCTGTGGTATTCTTTGTGAGCTTGGTGATCTACGGAGGTTCAATAACGTAAAGCAATTGGCGGGTTATGTGGGTCTGGCACCAAGTGTACATCAAAGCGGGGACCATCAAAGAACGATGGGTATGACCCCAAGGGCCAATCGTTTATTACGGAGTTATTTTGTCGAGGCCTCATGGCAGGCGATACGAGCAGACCCTGTGATGCAGGCCTATTACAGAAAACATCAAGGTAAGAACGTGAAGAGAATCATTGTCAAAGTAGCAAGAAAACTACTGAGCAGAACCCTAGCTGTCATTAAAACGGAAGTCCCATATACGATAGGGGTGGTAGCATAATAAATGACCAAACTAAATAAGAATGATAGCAAAGCTCTAAAACAGTAACAAGAACCGTATCACAAAACAAAACCCGTGACCTGTATTATTTAGGATCACATTTTTAGCAAGTGACCAGTTCTATTATAATTTATAATCATACAGATGCCGGTGAACCCTAAACGCAGGTGTATCACACATAGGAGTGGGAGCAAGTTATATTAAAACAAAAAAGGTGGTTTAAAACAAAAAATAAAATATTAATTATCTTTAGAGAATTGGACTAGGGCTTTTCATAGGAGCATCTTGTTTTGCCTTAAAATCCCCTTCCCTAGTTCCACCAAATTCATATTCATAGTTCTTTCCATCAATATTTATGCTGCCAATTCTGGTCATTGAATTTCCTTCGGGATTATTCGAGATCAAGTGTCCGGCGTCCTCGTACTTTATATGCTGAAAAGGGTGTTCAAAGCTGTTTTTATGCAACCTAACCCCTATCATATCGGCCATTTGCGATGATGGCCAAACCTGATCATCATTACCAGAGAACAGCAGAATAGGGCCTCCGATCCTTTCAACTTTAATTGATGCTTGCGCTGCAAAATCGGTTTTTGCCAAACCTGTTTTCCAATAGGCCAGCATTTCAATTTGATCTGTTTCGTTTCCCGAAAGCTTGGGCATGGGAATATAGGGGATAGCAACTCCTTTATATTTCCAACTTGGTTTCAAGTCATTTGAACTATATGGCAATACGGTGTTCGGCCACGAAACGGAACTTGGTGCATACCCAACGACGCCACTGATCATTTTGGGGAATGTAGCGGCAATGATCAGAGCCAATTCAGCATTTCTTGACGCTCCCATGACCACTATTTTATTGGGGTCGACTTCCGGCTGTTTTCGCAACCAATTTAGGGCATTTTCAAAGTATTCCAATTCAATTTCTTCCGCTAGTCTTGGCAAGCCATCTTTTCCTATATACGGTATTGACAGCCCTACCATGTCCTTGGTAGCAAATTGTTGCGCCCAGTAATCTCCCCATTGGCCTCCGCCAATAAGAAGTACCGTTACCTTAGGTTGCGTATTCTCTTTCACAAAGTAGTTCGCTTGAAAACCATTTTTATGTATGACTTTCCCCCGTACGCCATCGAAAAGCTGGGTATCGGCAACTAAATAACCTACAATCAATAGGACTAGTACTGCCACCGAAACCATGTATTTCCTATTTTTCTTCATATTCTTTAAGTCGTTACCAATAATTGCAAAACGAACCTACGGTCACCATTCCTTTTTCCGGCAAACGAGGCGTGTGATTAAAACTTTGAATTTCTTCTAAATTTAGTTGCGCAACAAAGGACAGCGATTTTCCATTCCCATCTTTAAACCAGGGTGCGTTTTTCGGCAAATCTGGTTGTCCACCAAACCTTGAGCCCCCTAAGGGAGTGTCTGCATTTTCAACCGTAGTAATACGCAGTTCGTCTCGTATTTTTGGTTCAAATGCATCCCAATACTGGGTTAACCGAAATTGCTTAAAAAATGCTTTTATATCTTCCTTTGATCGTATGACGCCTATCTCATTTTCATAGCGTGCTTCCAAGGCTTTTAGCCCCATACGTTTTTTAATGGCATCTGCCTCTTGCTTATTCTTTTTCCTTACTAACCAAGTAAACACGACCAATAGAAAGAGTGCTAGATAAAGAAAGATTTTCATTGTTGAATCTAAATTAGTGGTATGTACGACACAATGTTCAACCGTGTTAGGGTTCGCTAAAGCTACTAAAAAGCATACGATAGGAAAAGTGTCGGTAATAGTAGCCCTTTTTTTGGGGATCGAAACCTTTTAGAAAAAGGCACCATCGCGAGAAACCATCCCTACACTTCAAATTTATGGGTAAACTGTAGCCCTCCGTAATAAAAAAGCTGTACCCAATAAAAAAATTGAAAAGGCAAAGAGATAAAAAAGTGCTTCCACACTATTTCTTGCTTTGACATTAATAAAATCCCTCCTGCAAGCGCTACTAAATGAAGAACACAAAATAAGGTGAACAATTCCGTCTCAAATTTCTTTGATGTAAATGGAGACCCAATTGTTACAAGTATAAAAAGTAGTAATAGTATGACGGAAGGCAATAGAATATGAATATTTAATTTAAAAATATATTTTACCAATAGTCCGGCTATGACTAATGGTAAAACAAAATACATACTATTAATAAGGGGTATACTCATTTCAGTTTCAGTTAATATGTTTCCGATATCGCTTGCAATTTCTCATTTCATCAAGATTGGACCTTCCTTATAAAACAACAATTTTCAAGATTTGTTTTTTGTTCGTTGCGTTATTTTTAAAGTCGTGCTTGATTGCCTATAAATTTCAATACTATGGTCGTGAAATACTACCCGCTATATAGGGAAATGCGTGTAGTTACCAATAGGGGGCCATACTTTTATAAAAGCCCTATGACGCCAAAAATGGCTGAAGGGGATCGGCACCCTTTGGAAACGGAAGTCAGTGCGGGGCCTATGGCGAGCGTACCCCTTAAATCAGACACCCGAATCTTTGGCGATCAACGACCCAAAGCAGCCATTTTAAAAAAGGTGATAGGCCCGAACCAAACTCCTGATTATTTTTAAACTTATTCAAGGGGTTTGCGAACCGCTTTGTATTTAATGCAATATGTTCGCTAACGCTTGAGTTCTTAAGCGTAGTGCGGTAGTAAGAAAACCTTTGGTTTCCGTCTGCGCACGAAGCTAAAGCTTATTGTTTTGCTTTTTCTTTTTTCCTTTCCAATGCTAAATCCAAAAGATTTAGCGACTTAGTAAACTACCTCGGGGCAAGCTCACGAGGCATTAAAAGTAATTTAACATTGATTTCGACGCAGGCCTGTCTGAGCACTTGTCGTGCAGGCCTGTCTGAACATTATAAATCTCGATTATCGAGTAAATAAATACAGACCTTTGGATTTAACCCTAAAGTCCGTATTACATTTTAGCATCATGTGCCTCGTTTTTTATATTCAGCTCTATTTTTTGTCCGTCTTTCATATCCTTAATTTGGAATCCCAAACCGACACTAAAAGCGATTAGTTCCGAAAAAATTATTTTTCCAAGATTCGATTTTTCATATTCTCCACCAAGAACGGCCGACATTTTCAGGCAATATTTTTCGTTTTCTTTTAATTCCCCAAGTTCCGATTTCGCAATTTTCACAAGGTTAGTCATTTCCCAGTCTTCTATAAATTCAGAGTCAGATGAGATTTTATTAAGTTTCGATTCCGATTTCGCAATTTTTTCGCATCTAATTTCTTCTGGACAAATTCTCCAATATTCGTTTTTGTCCGTTTTGAAAATCACATTGCCAAAGTCATTCGTCCGAACTATTTCCGTCGCATTAAATCCTTTCCAATTCCAAGCTTTATTTATTTCGGCAATCATTTTCTCAAATTAGGCACAACAACTGCATAATGAACATATGTTCATTAAACCCTGTCTGTTTTTCTATTTTTTTTCGCAATCATACCTCACTAACACCCCAGCAATTCCAAGGTTTCAAACCGGTAATGTCAATACCCCGATTTCGATTGCTTGCAAATACCATGTTTTCCCTTTTATAAAAGCGTCGGCGTACCATCCGCGACACGAACCCTTTTAAGTTCAATAAAAGGCCTATTCGAGCAATTTCCAGACATCCCGATGGTCGTCCGCATGTTCCTATGCTGGTCCGATACAGTTACATAAAGGGGCTAGACTTGTTCTCGGGGAGGCGATTACCGTTGCTTTCGGATTAAATGCAAGTAAAAAAAACTTGAAATGATGTTATTTCCTATAAAAAAGAATGCGGTTGGTGCTAAGCACCAACCGCATTCGTATTAAAATTATTCTTGTTCAATAGTGTAACCACTTGGCTAAAATCATCATATAATGATGTCTGTTGCTCGCCAAAGTAAAGAGAATAATTAGTCCACCACCTTTTCAATATGCAGGCGTTCGCCATTTTGATAAAATCCGATAAAGGCGTCTTTCATGCCCAGGTCTACCAATTCTTTGCGAAAGGCCTTGGCCTCCTCTAAGGATGCAAAATTACCCAAGGCATATTTGTTGAAACCGTCATTTTTAATTTCTTTAAAATTCACAAAATTTTCGGAGTAGAGGGCCAAATCGCGCTTCTCAAATGCGCCAATTTGCACCGCGTATACTTCTTGGTCCTCCAAAGAGTCACTATCATCCATAGCCAAAAGTCCCGAATGGTTTTCAAAGTCAATGATTCTAGTTTCATAGTCCGTTAGTACCAGTGCCTGCTTCTTGACTTGACCGTTCAAATAGTAGTAGGTCGCCCCAATACCCAACAAGCCTACCAAAGCACAGATAATCGTAGCCGTTTTGAATTTCTTCGTTTTTTGCTGCGCGGCCGACAGATCCTCTGCATGCAATTGTGAATCGGCTTGGTGCATGACCTGCAATGCTGTGAGTTCTTTTTCTTGTTTTTGATAGTTTTCCAATTCTGCGACCGTGATAATTGCCATCGTATTATTTTTGGTAGCACACCTAAGTGTGCTGTTTAATTCGTATATATTTTCTGATAACGCCCTATTTTCTTTACTTAGTACTTCTGCTCGGTGAACAACGCTACCGTTCATCGAAAAGTGATTTCCGGTTTGTTGAAATCAGGGTATCAAATGCCAATTTCTTTTTTCTTACTTTCATACTAATAGGTTACTTTTAATCAAAGCGCTCGTTCGCCTTACTAGATAGACAACCAACACATGAAAGGAATGGAACAGACCTGGCGATGGTACGGCCCCAACGACCCCGTTCGCCTATCGGATATTCGACAGGCAGGGGCCACAGGCGTGGTCAGTGCCCTGCACCATCTTCCGAATGGCGCCGTATGGCCCATTTCTGAAATTAATACCCGCAAAGAAGCCATCGAAGCGGCCGGCCTGCGCTGGTCAGTCGTAGAAAGCATTCCTGTGCATGAAGACATCAAAAGACGCAAAAGAGACTACCAAACCTATATCACCAATTACCAAGAGAGTATCATCAATTTAGGGGCCTGCGGGATTGATACGGTCTGCTATAATTTTATGCCGGTACTCGATTGGACCCGCACCGACTTGGCCTATGAACTCCCAGATGGTTCCAAAGCGCTGCGTTTTGATGTTGCCGAATTTACCGCCTTCGAGCTCTTTTTATTAAAGCGGCCGAATGCACTAGACCAGCATTCCGAGAGCGAAGTACAACAGGCGGCCAAGGCCTTTGACGCAATGACCGAAACACATAGACAAAAGCTGGTCGACAACATCATTGCCGGACTCCCAGGTGCAGAAGAGGGCTACACCTTACAGCAATTTCAAACCGTACTCGATTCCTATTCGTCTATTGGTGAACAAGAACTGCGGGACAACCTCTATGCCTTTATCAAAGCCATTGCCCCTGTGGCTGAAAAGTCCGGGGTACAATTGGCCATACATCCCGATGACCCTCCATACCCGATTTTAGGCTTGCCAAGGGTGGTCAGCACGGAAGCAGACGCAAAAAAAATCATAGATGCCTATGACAGCCCGGCAAACGGCCTCTGTTTCTGTACCGGCTCCTATGGCGTGCGCGCAGACAATGACCTTCCCGGAATGGTGCAACGAATGGGAAATAGAATCAATTTTATACATTTACGAAGTACCAAACGAGATACCTTAGGGAATTTTCACGAAGCCGATCATTTAGGCGGTGATGTAGCAATGTACGAAGTGGTCAAAGCCTTGATCAAAGAACAACGTAAAAGAATCACGAGCGGACGAGCAGACCATCGCATGCCCATGCGCCCCGATCACGGGCATCAAATGCTCGATGATCTTAATAAGAAAACCAATCCTGGCTATTCTGCAATCGGAAGGCTCAAAGGTTTGGCAGCACTCAGGGGTTTAGAAATGGGTATTTCCAAATCGCTTTAATACCACATATTCCATGAATAAATCCAAATCGATACCGCCGCTTATTCATGACGATTTTCTATTGCAAAGCGAATCCGCAAAAATCCTCTATCATGAGTATGCAAAGGCAATGCCCGTAATCGATTACCACAATCACCTTTCACCCGCAGATCTGGCTGCGAATACCCTTTTTGAAAATACTACCCAGGCCTGGCTGCAAGGGGATCATTATAAGTATCGCGCCCTACGAACTTTAGGAATCCATGAAAAATACATTACGGGCAATGCTTCCGATGCCGATAAGTTCGAGCGTTGGGGCCAAAGCGTGCCCTACACCCTTCGAAATCCCCTCTATCATTGGACACACCTAGAGCTCAGTCGCTATTTTGACATTCATGAACGCCTAACGGGCGCCAATGCCGCACATATCTATAAAGAGACTTCGAGCAAGCTACAATCTGCCGACTACAGTTGTCGGAGCCTTATTTCGAAGATGAACGTGGAAATGCTATGCACCACGGAAGACCCGACAGACAGTTTAAAACACCATACCGTATTGGCCCAAAGTGATTTTACAACCAAAGTACGTACCGCCTTTCGGCCCGACAAGGCCTTGATGATTCAATCGGAAACCTACAATACCTATGTAGATACATTGGAAGCGGTGCTCAATAGCCCCATACAGTCCTATGGGCAGCTTTGTTCGGCCCTACAGGTGCGGATGCAATATTTTCACGAGCACGGTTGTCGCATAAGCGACCACGGCCTCCCACAGCTGTTCGCGGCCGATTGTACCGAAAAGGAGGTGGCCCGTATCTTTGAAAAGCGTCGCAAAGGAAAAAAAGTGGGCAAAAAACAGACGGCCAAATTTCAAAGTGCCCTGCTGCTATTTTTTGCCGAGCAATACCACCAATTGGGGTGGGTACAGCAATTTCACCTAGGGCCTTTGCGAAACAACAACAGTAGAATGTTTGATCAGTTAGGGCCCGATACCGGTTGGGATTCCATCGGCGATCTTCCTCAGGCCCACAACCTATCGCGCTTTTTAGACCGACTGGATAAAAACAACAAACTTACCAAGACTATCCTGTACAATCTGAACCCGAAAGACAATGCCGTATTCGCCTCCATGATCGGGAATTTCAACGACGGGAGTAGCAAAGGCAAAATACAATGGGGGTCTGGCTGGTGGTTCTTAGATCAGAAAGACGGTATGGAAGAACAGCTAAAAGTACTTTCCAATATGGGGATGGTAAGCTGTTTTGTCGGGATGTTGACCGATTCAAGGAGCTTTCTCTCCTTTCCGCGTCATGAATATTTTAGACGTATTCTTTGCAACCTTTTCGGGAACGATATTCAAAACGGGGAGTTGCCGAACGATCCCGTCTGGATAGGCAAGATCATCGAAGACATCTGCTATACGAACGCAAAAAATTATTTTGATTTTTAAAAAAATACGCGCCATTTGAAACCCTTTATTGCACTTATATTGTCTATTCTATTGCTGCTGGGGTTTTCCGGTTGTCACGAGCTGGGCGATAGCCGTACCATTAAACTTGCGCATGGACTTGATGTAAGCCATTCGGTGCACAAGGCGATGGTACAAATGGGAGAAGATTTAAAAACCCTCTCCGAAGGGAAACTTCTTTTGAAAATCTATCCCAATCAGCAATTGGGTACCGAACGCCAATGCTTGGAACTGTTGCAGATCGGCAGCTTGGATATGACCAAGGTCTCCGTAGGTACTTTAGAAAATTTTGCGCCCAATATGCGGGTACTAGGGCTTCCTTTCCTGTTTCGGAACCGGCAGCATTCCTTTGATGTGCTCGATGGGCCGATCGGACAACAATTGCTGAACGAGGGCACGCAATACTGGCTAAAAGGCCTCGGCTATTACGATGCCGGAAGCCGTAGTTTTTACACCAAGGAGCGCCCCGTACATTCTCCCAAAGATCTGGTGGGCCTCAAAATACGGGTCATGGAAAGTGTAACGGCCATGGATATGGTAAAAGACCTCGGCGGTTCCCCCACTCCTATCTCCTGGGGTGAACTCTATACTTCCTTACAACAGGGGGTTGTTGATGGCGCAGAGAACAATCCGCCGAGTTTTTACCTCTCGCGGCATTACGAGGTGTGCAAATACTACACCTTGGACGAACATACCGTACTACCAGATGTGGTTTTGGCCGGCACCCACCTTTGGGACCGGCTGTCTGAAGAAGAAAAAGGATGGTTGAAAAAAGCCGTTGACAGCTCCATTGGGCACCAGCGAAAACTATGGGCCGAAGCCGAAGCCGAAGCACTCGCCGAAGTGCAAAAGGCCGGCGTTGAGATTATTCGACCAGATAAAACACTGTTTTCAGATCAAGTCAAAGATTCGTTCGACAAGTACAAGCAAGACACCGAGTTTTATAAATTGATACAGGCGATACAAGCCAGCAACTAAATGGGAATCAGAAAAAAAATAGACCGACTACTCGCCAACCTGTTAGTAGGCATTATGAGCATCATGGTACTCAATGTACTATGGCAGGTATGCAGTCGTTTTATCATTGGCTCTCCAAGTTCTTTTACCGATGAACTGGCGCGTTATCTCATGATTTGGATCGGTATTCTAGGAGCCGCCTATGTAGCGGGCCAACATATGCATGTGGCAATCGAAATATTCCCAAAACGATTGCGCAAATCCTCCCAAAAAAAATTAAGGCGTTTAGTGGCTATTTTGATCATTTTGTTCTGCCTATCGGCCATGGTCATTGGTGGTAGTCGGTTGGTATACATCACCTACGTACTAGGTCAAAAATCGCCGGCACTGCAACTGCCCCTATCACTGGTATATCTGGTGATTCCTATAAGCGGTTTATTGATTATTTATTACAAAGTATCGGACCTCTTAAAAAAAGACTCCCTATGATGGAATTCGTACCGGTACTCGTCCTTGTAATCAGTTTCATTTGCCTGTTGGCTATCGGGACACCTGTAGCCTGGAGTATTGCCATTTCGTCTTTGTTGACCTTGTTGGTAAGCATCCCGGCAATGCCAGCATTTACCACCTTGGCGCAGCGCATGGGAACGGGCCTTGATAGTTTTGCGCTTCTGGCCATTCCCCTATTTATCCTCTCTGGGGAATTGATGAACAAGGGGGGGATCGCGCACCGACTCATCGCCTTTGCGAAAACCCTAGTGGGTTCCCTACCGGGTGGTTTGGCCCTTATCAACATTTTTTCTGCCATGCTCATGGGTGCCATTGCGGGATCGGCCATGGCTTCTGCCTCGGCCATGGGAAGTATTTTGGGCCCCGAAATGCAGAAAGAAGGCTATTCCAAAGAATTTGGAGCTGCGGTAAACATCACTTCGGCTACTACCGGTTTGATCATCCCACCTAGCAATGTACTTATTGTATATTCCCTCGCGAGTGGGGGCGCCTCCATCGCGGCCTTATTTTTGGCCGGATATATACCCGGTATTATGACCGGCCTTTTCTTAATGATCGTCGCATCGATCTGGGCCAAGAAAAAAGGCTATAAAGTGGGCAAACGAAGCTCCCTACAAGAAGTCTTCAAAACCTTTATCGTGGCATTGCCAAGTTTGTTTATGTTGATCGTGGTCATCGGGGGTATTGTAAGTGGTATTTTCACTGCAACGGAAGCATCGGCCATTGCAGTACTTTACAGCTTTGTCCTTGGTCTTATTTATAAAGAGATTACCCTTGCAAAGTTTCGCCAAATCTTGTTGGATTCCTCGGCGACCACTGCCATCGTAATGCTATTGATCGCGGCTTCTATGAGCATGTCATGGGCGCTTTCCTATGAAAATATTCCGCAAGACATTAGTGCGGGTTTATTGAGCATCAGTGACAACAAGATCATTATTCTTTTAATCATTAATGTGTTGTTGCTTTTCGTTGGAATTTTTATGGATATGACCCCGGCCGTATTGATTTTTACGCCCATATTTTTACCAGTGGTCACCAAGTTGGGATTAGACCCGGTACACTTCGGGATCATCATGGTGCTAAACCTCTGTATTGGGCTCTGCACGCCTCCGGTAGGCTCGGTATTGTTCGTCGGTGTAGGGATAGCCAAAACTAGTATTGAAAAGGTACTAAAACCCTTGCTCCCGCTATTTCTTGCAATGTTGCTCGCCCTATTTCTGGTCACTTACTTTCCAGAATTAAGCCTTTGGCTACCCAGTCTTTTTGATTTGTAGTATAAGAACTTGTTCAACGCTATAGAAGGGGTGCAAATCATCTTTATTCCTTCCCAATTACCTCAAGTGCTTTCTTAAGCACTACGTCAACCCCGGTGACGACATCCGCCACGGTTCTTGAAAGCGGGATATCGGATTCAATTCCCTTGTTCGGCTGTATTTCAGTTGCAAAGGTACCAAGCATCGGCAAGTTGATATTGATGCGGGTATTGGGAGGCTTCAAGAAAAGAATCGCACCTCCATTTATCCTAAAGAGCTGTTCCCATATCATTCGGTATCTTCACTACTGACTTGCCTATTTTGAAGAGGCTGCGGATACGGCCCATTTGGTGTGCACCGCTATTGTTTCCCTTTCTTTTAGAAACGCCGCTATTTCCTTTTCTGTCATCCCGGAAACCTCCGTTGATTTTTTGGCATTTTCCATATCGTATTTTTGCCGCATCACCCCCGTGGTGCCAAGAATTGCCACCCATCAGTTGGGCTTCCCAGTCGTCAAATATATACTTGGTGGCGAATCAAAACTAGGTCCTTGCTCATAAATCGACTGTACTTGGGTAAACACATGCCCGTCTAAAAGGGTAATAAAGCTGGCATCTGCCCAATGTTCCATCTCGGTGGGTTCACTCGTAAGTGGGTGAACAAATTTCAAGACCCACCCGATTCGAATTGGGGTTCCTGCTTTTACATGCTCATTCAATTTCTCAAGGCTTCCTGCTACCTTTTTCCCTTCTTTGTCGGCCTCATAAACCACTTCATAGCAAGTTTGTGAATGCAGCGGGTTACTCACTAAAAGACAGTATAGGAGACTAATGGTTGTAATCGTTGTTTTCATACTTTTGGTTTTATTATTCGTTGTTTTTCTAAAATAAGCACCTTTTAAGTGCCCTTTGGTTAATTTGTGTTAAGCAGTGTTAACCGATTCTTTTCCACAAACAAGAAGGGTACGTGGTAACAACCGCCGAATACAATCGTCGTAGGGGTAATGAAACTCTTTATTGATTTTATTTTAGTGGCAGGAATCGCTTTGACACCACCATCGCTACCCTTTTCCAAAACAAAAATACCCAGTTATCCTTTTCCTTGACTTAAAATCCTTCTTGCTGGTAGGCCAACTCAACTATTGCCCTTATTTTTAACTATTCTAACGCTACTTCAAGTACATCGGCATGGAAAGTATCAGTGTCTTCGACATGTTAAAAATAGGGGTCGGCCCTTCGAGTTCCCATACCCTGGGGCCTTGGCGAGCGGCGCAACGTTGGATCAACGAACTAAAGGCAAATACCTCCTTTGAAAAGGTATCTGCCATACAGGTTGATTTATACGGATCGCTCTCGTTGACCGGAAAAGGCCATGCGACCGATTATGCAGTGTTATTGGGTTTAAACGGGGAAGATCCGGAGACCATCCCTACCACCAAAATTGATGGAATCATTGAAGACATTAAAAAGACGAGGAGCGTATTGCTAAACGGGGAGCGCCAAATTCCCTTTAGCTTTGAGAATGACCTCATCTTCAATAAAAAATTTCTTCCCTTTCATGCAAATGGCCTATCATTTACAGCTACGGTGAATGACAAAAAACTGCGCGCTACTTTTTATTCCATCGGTGGTGGTTTTGTGGTGAAAGAGGAACGGAAGAATGCCAAAAAGAACATCGATACCTTCAATACGTTTCCGTATCCGATTCACAAGGGAACCGATTTATTGGCGTACTGTAACCAAACGGGGATGTCTGTCTCGGCAATTGTTCTGGAGAATGAAAAATCGCTCTTATCAGAAACGGCAATCGATTTTCAACTGCAGCGCATTTGGGATACGATGCTCGAATGCATGTATACCGGTTGCCATACGCAAGGTACGCTACCGGGCGGACTCAATGTACGGCGTCGCGCCCATGACATGCACGAAACCCTAAAAAGCGAATTGCCATACGACAATCCCAACGAGTGGTTGGAGACCATTCGAAAAACAACCGTAAAATTCAGACAAATTTTAAAATGGGTCAGCTGCTTCGCCTTGAGCGTAAATGAGGTAAATGCCTCTTTAGGCCGCGTGGTTAACGCACCGACCAATGGAAGCGCAGGCGTTATTCCTGCCGTTTTAATGTACTATTTGGTCATTGAAAACCACCAAGCCGGTTTTGCCGAGATAAAACAGTTTTTACTGGTCGCCGGAGAAATTGGAAGTATTTTCAAGAAAGGAGCTACCATATCGGCTGCCATGGGCGGTTGCCAAGCAGAAATCGGTGTTTCTTCCGCCATGGCCGCTGCAGCCCTTTGCGAGCTATCGGGCGGCACCCCTGCTCAAGTAATGATTGCCGCGGAAATTGCCATGGAACACCATTTGGGGCTTACCTGCGATCCCATTGGGGGCTTGGTACAAATACCGTGTATTGAACGCAATTCTATGGGAGCGATCAAAGCGATCAACGCGGCAGAGCTTGCACTCGATACCGATCCGGAAAATGCAAAAGTCCCGTTGGACAAGGTCGTAGATACCATGTGGAAAACTGCCAAGGACATGCATGCAAATTATAAGGAAACCTCAGAAGGAGGCTTGGCAGTGACCGTAGGGCTGTCTGATTGTTAACCGGCCATCTGCCCCTAAAAATATTCATTCTTTTTTCTGGCCTTCTAGATCGATCACACCATCTTGTGTGAGCACCTGAAATTTAGCTGCTCCGTCTTTTTCAAAAAACTTAAAATACAGTTCAAATTCCTGTGGAAAAAATGTATCGTCCGATGTTGGATAAATCAGTAACCTTTGAAAGGGTTCACTGATCAACACCAGGCAATTTGCATTGTTTTCAAACGATACCTCGAAACCGCGATCGGTCACATAGCCCCCTTCGTATTCCGCCAGCTTTTCCTGTGTAATAGTTACCGTATCGGGGATGTCGTTTTTCCAATACAAGGCTTCCGTAACCCCTTTTCCCCCTTTTACAATGGCACGAATGATCCGATTGTTCACACTGTTTCCATTATCACTATTTGCGAACAATATATACCCACTTCTCGATTTCGGGAACAAGGATATGGTTGCAGCAACCCCGGAATCGCCGCCATCGTGATTTAAAATGTACTCGCCGTTAGTTTTATCATCATACACCACCCAACCAAGGCCCTGCCCTATCTTTTCATTGATCATCACCTGCTGCCGTTTCATTTGGTCGCAGGTTTCCGCTGTTAGCAGTTTTTTATCGAGTACTGCTATCGCAAAAAGTGCAAGGTCTTTTACCGTGACCAACATATCATCGGCAGCATTGACCTTTTCTATTTTATAATTGGTCGAATGTAAATCGCCCTTGTTATTGTACCACTTTGCAAATCGCAAGCTGTCTTTCCCTTGCAACCAGCCCATAGTAGCATCTTGCATTCCCAGCGGTTTAAACACCAAGGAGTCCACGATTTTATCCAACCCTATTCCGAACTTGTTTTCAACCGCCTTGCGTAAATATTCCATTCCCTCGCCCGAGTATTGAAATTTTTCGCCTGGGGGAAAATCGAATTGTAGCTTTTTAGAATCATACAACCACCGCCAATTGCGAAAACCGGTCGTATGGCTCAAACAATGTCTGGTCGTTAGTTTTTTGTGTAACGAATCTGCGGCCACATCAGGGTCGACCCAGTAGGGATATAAAGGTGCATCTAAATCCCAGTCGCCGTTTTCGACCAATTTCAAAATAGCAGTGGCCACTACAGGCTTGGTAATACTGGCGATGTTAAAAATTGTATTCTCGGGTGCCACCTGCCCCTTTTGGTGTTCCCCATACACTTTTAAAAACTTCAGGGTCCCTTTTTCAATGATTCCAACACCAACAGCGGGAACCTTGTGAGTCGCTAGCAGCTCCGGGACCAATGAATCTAACTTTGTTGCAATCCCGTCTACGAAAATGTCTTTTTCTAAAGGCAGATCGTTACTTGTTACTTCCTTGCAAGCGCTTCCTATTAAAAGGAGGCATATACATGCCATGAAATGCTGTAATCGCATACGTTTTCTATAAATCTTGATGATCAAAACTAACCGCTCTCTTCATAATCCAGCCCTGTGTTTTTCGCTCCCAAATGCTTATAAAGGCTGCTTTCTGCACCTTCTTACCATCTACCAAAAAAACATGGGTACCCTGTTGCATGGCACCAAAATCACCAAGAACATGTACCGAGGAATGGGTAAGTTCCCGAGTAACACTAAAGGTTTTGGAGCATTTGTCTTTAAAGGAATTGATCTCCGTTTCCAAAGAAGTATTCAACCCGGAACGGTCGTCATAAAACTCAATATCCTCGGTGACAATTGTTTGGTACAAGGCCAAATTGCACTTATTAAACGCTTCTTGAAACAAAAGACTATCCATCTTCATAATTTCTTCGTGCAACCCTTGTTTTGAAAGGGTTTCTTGTGCCGTTGTTCCCTGAACAACCAGCACCATTAGCGCAATCAAAACCTTCTTCATTTCCCTATTCATAGTTTGTACTTCCTTTAAATATACTTTTCTTCTTTTTTCGCTATTCTTTCAGGTATTTCACCAACCTTCTCAATAAGTATCAATCGTTCCCAATTTCCATTGTAGGTACATCATTGTAATTAAAATGTACAACGCATACCAAAAAATAGGTGCTCCCGATGAATAAAGATACCGCCAACAGTAATTCAAATGAAACATGAACGCTATTATTTACTGCATATCCTCCCAGCTGGGAAGCTGCCGCTTTTAGGAGCACATTCATCAGTTTAATTTAATTTTTCGCAACCCACCTCCCGGACCATACTCCGATATGTACAAAATCTTCTTTTTCTTATCGCTCGCAATACCATTGGGGTTACTAAGGGAGGCGGTTTTCAAATCGCCATCAACCGATTTGGCCACCCCATCCCCAGCAAACCATTGGTGCGAACCATCCAATGTTACCCTAAATACTTTGCTGACTGCAATACCTGTC
>CALLVX010000163.1 GCA_938010765.1 uncultured Flavobacteriaceae bacterium
CTACTGTGATTTTCACTTTTCTACTGCCATGGGTAAGAAAGAGGCGATGATTGCCGCCCTGTGCAAGGAGCTTGAACTTAGAAAAAACGAGTTTAAGGAAGAAATTGTGGAAACGATTTACTTTGGTGGTGGTACGCCTTCTGTATTGGAAATAGGCGAAATTGAACAGTTGCTTGCGACCGTTTATAAGCATTACCAGGTGATTGATACGCCAGAAATCACTTTAGAGGCCAACCCGGATGATCTATCCTCTGAAAAAATAGGGCAGTTGGCCAAATCGAGAATCAATCGGCTCAGTATCGGAATACAGTCTTTTTTTGAGACCGATTTGAAACTGATGAACAGGGCTCATAATGCTGGGGAAGCGGTAAGATGTATCGAAGAGGCTTCACACTATTTTGAGAATATTTCGATCGATTTGATCTATGGTATACCAGATATGGATAATGCCCGTTGGAGACAAAATATTGAAAAAGCACTCTCCTTTAATGTGCCACATATCTCTAGTTATGCATTGACGGTGGAACCCAAAACGGCCTTGGCCACCTTCGTGGAAAAGGGCATCGTAAAAAGGGTAGACGATGCCGTTGCCCAGGAGCACTTTTACATCTTATCGGAAACCTTGGAAGCCGCTGGTTTTGAGAGCTATGAGATTTCTAATTTTGGAAAACCGGGGTATTTTTCAAAGAACAATACGGCTTACTGGCTGCAAAAAAAGTACATCGGTATTGGTCCCTCTGCCCACTCCTATGATGGAGAAAGACGAGGATGGAATGTGAACAACAATCCAAAATACTTAAAAGCCATTGCTTTGGGCGAGTTGCCCATAGAGACAGAGGTGCTCTCCAAAACCGACCGATACAATGAATATGTGATGACGGGCCTTCGAACGATCTGGGGTGTTTCCTTGGAAAAAATAGCAACTGACTTTGGGGAAAACTTTAGGGAGTATACACTTTCACAAGCTGAAAAATACCTGGAAGATCAGTTACTTTATTTGTATGGAGAAGTGCTATTAACTACCAAAAAAGGACGTTTTTTAGCCGATGGTATCGCGGCCGATTTGTTTATGGTAAAAATGAAGTAATTTTGGTAAGGTTCTATTTTGCCCACTCGAGCGCCATCGAGAATACGATTCTGTAACCCTAAACTACGTTTCCTCGATATGGAAGGGAGCGAAGATTTCAACGAAATGATAGCAAAGATTAAAAACGATACAATAGACCTTTCCAAACCCTTGGACCTGTCCATTTCCATTCGAGGCGATGCTTCCAATGTGAACGCTTGGTATATAGGCCATCCAGCAATAAAACCCCATACTGAAGGCGATTTTGTGGGGAAGGTAACAGAAGGAGCTTCCACTAACTTCAATGATATTTGGTTCAATCCGCATGCCCATGGTACCCATACCGAATGTGTAGGGCATATTACAAAGGAGCATTACTCCATCAACAAACAACTAAAAAACTTTTTCTTTTTGGCAGAGGTAATAACGATCGCTCCCGAAAAATACCAAGACGATTTTGTCATCTCTAGAAAACAGTTGCAATATGCCCTAGGGAATAAAAAAAGGGAGGCCATTGTCATACGCACCTTACCCAATTTAAATGAGAAGAGAAGTAGGCAGTATTCGAATACGAATCCAGCTTATTTGTTAGAGGAGGCAGCCCAGTTGTTGGTAACAAAGGGAGTAGAACATTTGCTGATCGACCTACCTTCCGTAGATAGGGAGAAAGATCGAGGGGCCTTATTGGCGCACAGGGCTTTTTGGAATATAGAAGGTACGGTGCGCAAGCATGCTACGATCACGGAATTTATTTTTGTAGCCAACAACATTGCTGATGGTAAATACTATCTGAACTTACAGGTAGCGCCGTTCGAGAACGATGCGAGTCCTAGTAGGCCCGTACTCTATAAAATAGAACCTTGATTTAAGGTACCTAGCTATTCTTCTTATATTTAACCCATGGATAATCTGTTCGATACTTTTCTTGGCCTTGTTTTAGGTGTAATCGCTACCTATTGGGGCTATTCTTTTTTTCGTAAAAAGCAGGGAAAAGAAGTAACCAAGCATCAGTCTACGGTGTTGCTTGACAAAATTAAGAGTGTTTGTAAACTGGTCTCGGTCGAAGGTGAATTTGCCGAAATTTATAAATATGAAAATACCAAGGAACGCTTTTTAAGTATGATCAGTAGTAAAAAGAAGGCCTTGATCGTCATCAATGCGAAGGCCCATATCGGATATGATTTAAAAAAAATCAAAATGCAGGCCGATGTGGAGAACAAAAAAGTGACGCTGACCGGATTTCCGCAACCAGAAGTACTGTCCATTGAACCTGATTTGGAATTCTACGATATTAAAAATGGGATGTTCAATTCTTTTACGCCCGATGATTTGAATGTACTGAACCAAGAAGCGAAACAGCACATTCGAGATAAGATTCCTCAAAGCGGACTTATGGAAACCGCCCGTAAAGAAGCCCTTGGCACCATTTTATTGATCGAGAGTCTTGCAGCGACCATTGGTTGGGAGTTAGACTATAGCGCTTTGGAATTGGGAAGCGGGGTCGAAGACGGCGACAAACAACGCCTGCTAGAAGTAAAAACGGAAGATTCATAACAAAAAAAGCACTAGATCATATGAAAAAAATTGCCAGCGCCTTCTTAATTTTAATTTTCGTTAGCTACAGTTATTCTCAGACAAATACCACTATGAAAGAATTTGATTCCAATTTTGCGCATACCGTCTTTTTCTGGTTGGCCAATCCCGAAAGTGCAGAAGACCGTGCTGCTTTCGAAACCTCTCTTCAGAAATTTTTGAACAACTCACAATATGCGAAGACCAAGTTTATCGGAAAACCGCCGAAGGCCAGTCGCGATGTGGTCGATGGTTCCTTTACCTATTCATTGATCGTAACATTTGAATCCGCCGAAGCCCAACAAAACTATCAAGATGAAGCACCGCATAAGTTGTTTATTGAAGAGTCGAGCGGCCTTTGGACCAAGGTCATCGTGTACGATTCTGTTATGATCCCATAGCAATGATTGTTTATCGTATGGCCACTTCTAAGGATGCCTTGCCCGTTGCGAAGTTGCATGCGGAGAACTGGCAACGACATTACCGGGGCGTGTTGAGCGATGCTTTTCTAGATGAATTTGTCTATGAGGATAGAAAATCGGTTTGGCTTAAAAGATTCCAGAGCCCGACCCCGGATCAATTTGTGCTGCTGGCCGAAGAAGAAGGACAGCTGAGAGGCTTTTTATGTGCCTATTTGAATTATGATGTCACCTACGGTGTTTTATTGGATAATCTACATGTTTCTAGTACTTACAAAAGCAAGGGAATCGGCACTGCATTAATGCAACGTTTGGCCAAAAAACTCAACGAAAAAAGGCTCGATAAAATGTATCTTTGGGTACTTGAACAAAATACCGATGCGGAGGGATTCTATGAGTCTTTGGGAGGGGTTGTTTTGGAAACGATTGAAGAAACCGAAGTAGGGGATTGCCTCACTATGAAAACGCGAATTTATTGGGAATCGATTCAAACACTATTGGAATAAATTAGGTTAATAGGATGAATATAGAAGTGTTTCGGGAATACTGTATCGCTAAAAAAGGGGTTACTGAAGAGTTTCCTTTTGATGAGCACACCCTTGTATTTAAGGTGATGGGTAAAATGTTTGCATTGGTCGCTTTAGAGCGACTCCCGTCTCAGGCGAACCTAAAGTGCGATCCTGATAGGGCGGTTGAACTACGGGAAGCCCATGATGGGTTGATTATTCCGGGCTATCATATGAGCAAGGTACATTGGAATACGATTTTGTTGGAACAACTTCCTCCAACCTTAATTACCGAGCTTGTGGATCATTCGTACGAATTGGTAATCTCAAAATTCACCAAAAAATTAAAAGCGGAGTTCGACGCCTTATAAGTATCCCATGGAACAGACTTTGTCAAAAATTATAACGAATTTAAAAGAAGGTTTTGAGGGCGAACCTTGGTATGGTGTTGCCGTGATGAACAAGTTGGAAGCGCTTGACTGGGAAAAAGTAAATACAAAG
>CALLVX010000164.1 GCA_938010765.1 uncultured Flavobacteriaceae bacterium
AAAAAAAAAGCGGAAATTCAATAGCGTTTGATTTTTTTTTTAGAATATTTGTTCACATATTTGTCCCACTTTGAAAAACAGGTTTGCTCCGACCTTTTTTTGACCTACTGACTAGAAATACTAACCAACAAAATAAGAGAAATTTAGAATGGGTGTTACTGCAAATTCCGTATGGAACAATTGTTTGGCTTTTATCCAAGATAATATCCAACAGCAGGCATTCAAGACATGGTTTGAACCCATTACACCAGTAAAGCTTTCCGATAATGCTTTGAGCATTCAGGTACCGAGCAAATTTTTTTACGAGTGGCTCGAAGAGCATTACGTGAAACTCTTAAAAGTGGCGCTTACCAAGGAACTAGGGGAGACCGCCAAATTGGTATACATAATTAAAATGGAAAACACTTATGGGAACCGTGAGCCTTTTACAGAAAAAATACCAAGTTCAAATAGGGGCACTATGACGCCACAGGAAATGGACGTACCCATCAAATCTAAAAATCCGGAACTTAAAAATCCGTTTGTGATTCCGGGCATTCGAAATATCAAAATCGAATCGCAATTGAATCCTAATTATAATTTTGACAACTTCCTAGAGGGAGATTCAAACAGATTGGCACGTTCTGCAGGAATGGCCGTTGCAAACAAACCAGGTGGAACTAGCTTTAATCCGCTGTTGGTTTTTGGCGGGGTCGGCCTAGGGAAAACGCATTTGGCCCATGCCATTGGGGTAGAAATAAAAGACAAATACCCTGAACGAACCGTACTTTACATTTCCGCTGAAAAATTCACACAGCAATACATAGAATCTGTAAAAAAGAATACACGCAACGATTTTATTCATTTTTACCAATTGATCGATGTTCTGATTATTGACGATGTTCAGTTCCTATCTGGAAAATCGGGTACCCAAGATGTGTTTTTCCACATTTTCAACCACCTTCATCAAAATGGAAAGCAAGTCATCCTAACCTCTGACAAGGCTCCGGTAGACATGCAAGATATTGAACAACGATTGCTTTCTAGATTCAAATGGGGGCTTTCAGCCGAATTGCAGAACCCCGATTATGAAACTCGTATTTCTATCTTAAAGAACAAACTCTATCGCGATGGCGTTGAAATGCCCGACGATATTATAGAATACGTTGCCAAGCATATTAAAACGAACATTCGCGAGTTAGAGGGAGCCATAATCTCTTTAATCGCCCAATCTTCTTTTAACAAGAAAGAGGTAACCTTAGAATTGGCACAACTAGTAGTTGAAAAATTTGTAAAGAATACGAAACGAGAGGTCTCTATAGATTATATTCAAAAAGTTGTTTCGGATTACTTCGAGATGGATGTTGCCACCTTACAATCTAAAACGCGAAAAAGACATATAGTACAAGCGCGGCAATTGGCAATGTTCTTTGCTAAAAAGTTTACCAAAGCTTCCTTGGCAAGTATTGGTTCCCAAATAGGCAAACGAGATCATGCTACGGTCCTGCATGCTTGCAAAACAGTAGATAACTTGGCTGAGACAGATAAGCAGTTTCGAAAGTATATCGAAGACCTTACCAAAAAATTCTCTTAACCTTCAATGGCCTTAAAAGTCTTAATGGTGTGTCTTGGCAATATTTGCAGGTCACCATTGGCCGAAGGTATATTAGAAAGTAAGGTAGACCCCACTGAAGTTTTTGTAGATTCTGCCGGCACTGGCGGATACCACATAGGCGAAAGACCCGATATAAGAAGTATTGAAGTTGCGGCCAAATATGGGCTTGACATCGGGCACCAAAAATGTCGCAAGCTGACCTCCTTAGATTTGGATACATTTGACCAAATCTATGTAATGGACCAAAGTAACTATGAAAATACCATTGCGCTTGCCAAAAATAAACAACAACGTGAAAAAGTACACTTGTTGCTAAACGAAGTACCCATAGAAACCAAAGAAGTACCAGACCCTTATTATGGCGGTAAGGATGGTTTTGAAAATGTGTATCGATTAATTGATATTGCATGTGAGATCATTGCCAAACGATTGCAAAACAAACCTTAAAATGTTTAATCAAAACGAATACCAAGGGAAGCTCTATCTCATTCCAACCACCTTGGGTGATACCGAACCATTGGAAGTGTTGCCCATTTCTATTAAAGGAGCAATCGAAAACATTGATTATTATGTAGTTGAGAATGAAAAATCGGCCAGACGATTTATAAAAAAAGTAGCGCCTCGAAAATCGCAACCAAATTTGCATTTAGAGTTGCTAAATAAATACACAGAGGAAGCCGCCATCCCCACTTTTTTAAACCCTTGTCTTGAAGGAAAAAACGTGGGAGTGCTCTCAGAGGCTGGTGCTCCCGGCGTGGCCGATCCAGGTGCAGCGGTCGTTAAAGTAGCCCATGAAAAAGGCATTCAGGTAGTACCGCTGGTTGGCCCCTCCTCTATTCTTTTAGCACTAATGGCCAGTGGAATGAATGGTCAAAACTTTGCCTTTAACGGCTACCTCCCCATTGATGCCGCTGAACGAAAAAGCACTATTAAGCGATTAGAAAAAACATCTAAAGAGGCAAACCAGAGCCAGTTGTTTATAGAAACTCCCTATAGAAATGATAAATTATTGGCAGATTTATCCAAAACCTTATCACCCAATACGCTTTTATGTATTGCCTGTGATATCACTTTGCCATCCGAATTCATTGTTACAAAGCCAGTTTTTGAATGGAAACAAAGCCCTGTGGAACTTCATAAACGCCCCGCAATTTTTATTATTCAAGGCTAAAGATTTCCAAACCTAATAAGTTATAAAAAACAAACCCCGGCAAAGCAGCCAGGGAAAGTTTCATCTTCATATACGGTTCCCACAATCAAGGAGGAACAATTCTATCTTAAATACCGAGGTCTTTTCTTTACACTTTCGGATTTTTTTTTGGAGCTACGAACGAGGTATCATAACCGGAAAATTTACGTATGTACTTTGCAATAGTGGTACCGTAACTATCGGACACATCTACCCGGCCCCAAGAACGCAAGTACTTCTTAACATTTCCTGGTCCGGCCAAATGAGCCGCCGCCAACATACCCGATTCGGTTATTTCAACACCCCGAATTCGTTTCCCAACAAACCGCTCGATATCTCTTCGAAGAATCCATTTATTACGGGCTAAATTGGTATAGAAAACTTTTTCCTGTAAAACAGGGTCGTTCAAAAAATGAGTAGCATTATATACCCCCATTAGTTGAAGGGTTCCGATTCCAAATTGATACTTCCCTAAATATCCCAGGGTATTTATTATAAAATAATCGCCTTGCGACTCTTTAAATGCCAACGCCTCTTTAAATCCTATATAAGAGCTTCCTATAAAAGGAGGGGCTACCATCGTAGCGCTAAAAACTACTGCTTCTTTAGGATATATCGCCTCAGTTGGGCAAACTACCTTCAGGTTCTCGGGAACTTTAACTTTTGGTTTCACCATGTTAAAACTCATTAAAAACAACAGTATCAAAAGCGCGCAAAAAGAAAGTACACATCTTCTCATCTCATTTAGTATTCTTAAGACTAATAGCGGTTTCTAAACGCCAGCTTAAATTTTTTCATTTAACAAAGATACGTTCAGATTCGAGCTGCGGTTTGCAAGAATTCGTTAAAAAAAGCCAAATTTAGGCAATGTGTACAATAAGTTAGATTATCGACTACCTGCTAATGCGCTGCGAATTGATCCATCGGATGTACTGTTCTTTATTTCGGTTGTGCTGCGCAAGTGTCTTTGCAAACTTGTGATAACCGAAATTCTCTACATTCGCAACCATGTATAGATAATCATGCTTTTCTGGAGAAAGCACAGCATCAATTGCAGACACATCGGGCATTGTTATCGGGCCCGGAGGTAGGCCGCCATATTTATAGGTGTTGTAAGGAGAATCGAGCTCTAAATCGGCGTACAAGACCCTTTTTATCACCTGTTCAAAATCACCCGAGTGTTTTTTAAGGGCATAAATTACCGTTGGGTCTGCCTGTAACAGCATCCTCTTCTTTAATCTATTTAGATATAGACCCGCAACTCGGGGCCGTTCATCTATTTTGGCGGTTTCCTTATGCACTATAGAAGCCAAAGCTACCACCTGTTCCTGCGTAAGGTTTTGGCCTTTTGCCTTGGCGATTCGAGCATCCGTCCAGAAACGTTTGTATTCTTTTAACATACGCTCCCTGAATTTTTTGGCAGAAGTATTCCAGAAAAATTCATAACTATTGGGTAGATAAATTGAAAGTTTGTTCGCCTCATCAAGGTCAATAGAGTGTAAAAAATCGGAATCGTTCATCGCATTCAGCAAAGAGAGACTATCGGCCTCGATTTGAGACGCGACGCGACCTGCCAAATTCTCAACCCTTTCTTGATTGTTAAATGAAACTTTTATCGGTAGGTTGCCACTTCGTAGGGCATTTATGAGTTCATTGTTGTTCATCCCCTTTTTAAGCGCATATTTCCCAGGCTTTATATTGGATGCATACCCTTTTCTAATTGCCAGTTGTTCAAATGACTCCACATCAATAATCAAGGAAGCCAATGAATCACGCACTTGCGCAAAACCTGCATCGGTCGGAATAAAAACAATTTTTTCTTTGGAATCGAAATTCGTATTCGGCGTAAAAATAGCATTGTACACCTTATAGGCAAACAAGCCCCCTCCAATTAATCCGATACCGACAATAGCGAGTACTATTTTCTTAAGATACATTTTAAACGTTTATTTTTTGAAATAATAGTTCATCTTTATAGTTGCCATTGGAAAAGATCCAATCTTTTTTAATACCAACCTGTAAGAAACCCATTTTTTGAAAGAGGTGAATACTAGCCTCATTATCGGCCCCTACATTGACAAACAATTGATGCAGGTCTAGGATCCGAAACGCATAGCGCATCAGTAAGTCAATTGCCTCTGCCCCTATTCCCTTATTTCTATTTTCTGATTTTAAAACTACGATTCCCAATCCTGCTCGCCGATGTTTAGGGTCAAAATCGAAAAGGTCAACGAGCCCCACTACCTTGGAAGATACTTCACAAATGGCCAAACGCAGTTGTTTTACATCATAGATATCGCGATGAGCGTTTTCTAAATAATGTCCTAATAAGTGCTTTGAATATGGAGTGATCGTGCCACTCACCTCCCAAATCGACTCGTTATTTTCTAAATGATATAGAAAATCAAAATCCTCAGGCTCCAAAGCCCTCAGGTATATATGATTCCCTTTTAACGTTTGCATTGTATAGTTCCTTTATAGACGAATTGTGCAGGGCCAATCAGAAAAATATTCCGATAACCAGTCCCTTCTTCTTCAAAGGTAACTTCCAAATTGCCGCCCATGGCGTTCAATTGCACCTTATTAGTTGCTGCGGCACCAGTACGATGCATGGCCAAAGCCACGGCTGTTACACCCGTACCACAAGAAAGGGTTTCATCTTCGACACCCCGCTCATAAGTACGAATATTGAACCGGCCGCTACTTTCCTTCTCAACAAAATTGATATTACTCCCCGATTTACCATACAGTCCGTATCGTAACCTAGCCCCTTCTTTCTTGATATCGATAGCATTCAATTCCTTAACTACTTGCACATGATGAGGAGACCCCGTATCCAAGAAAGAGTAATTATCTTTTTGTTTAATCTCACTTACATCTTGCATTCGCAGGCTAACAACACTTTCATCGGTGATTGTTGCCGTATGCAAACCGTCTACGGCATTGAAAGAAGCCACCTTTTCGATAATGTCCAATTCTTTTGCGAATGCAACCAAACACCGCCCTCCATTCCCGCACATACTACTGGGGTTCCCATCCGAATTGTAGTAAACCATATTAAAGTCTACCGTATCATCATTTTCTAAAAGTATGAGCCCGTCGGCGCCGATACCAAAACGGCGATCGCATAAAAAAGCTACCAATTTCGTATCTTGCTTTGGAAAGAACTGGGTTCTATTATCGACCATTACAAAATCGTTCCCGGTTCCTTGGTATTTATAAAATTGCAGTAACATCTTTGAATTTGAATCACAAAGATAGGATTTTATTTAACGAAAATTTAGCCGTTAAAGACTCGTTAAACCTCAAAAAACAAAAAGGGCAATTCCTTATTTTTACTGTATAATATCAAACTTAAACGTATACGAAATATGAAAAAAATAGGCAGCTTATTATTAGTTTCCATTTTTGCAGGAGCAATTACCTTGGGAGCTTACGTGCTTTTTATCGAAAAACCGAATTACAAATTTGTCGGGGACACCAATGGCGCTTCTACTTTTAGCACAAGTTACACACCTACTTCGGCCAAAGGTGCGGGAATCAATGAAGTTGATTTTACTATTGCGGCGGAAAAAACAGTGAATGCAGTAGTGCACGTAAAAAATATGTCGGTTGGCTCCGCAAGACCAACATCGATAATGGAGTTCTTTTATGGTTCTGGGGAGACACAGCGTGAACAAGTAGGCACTGGGTCTGGTGTCATTATTACCCCAGACGGTCATATTGTAACCAATAACCATGTTATTGCCAATAGCACTAAGTTGCAGGTGACACTGAACAACAATAAAACATACGATGCTACTGTTGTGGGTTCCGATTCAAATACAGATATAGCCTTATTAAAAATAGATGCCGAGGAAGCTTTGCCCTACCTGACATTTGGAGATTCTGACAACACCAAAATAGGGGAATGGGTATTGGCCGTGGGAAACCCTTTTAATCTTACTTCTACCGTTACTGCAGGAATCGTTAGTGCGAAGGCACGTAATCTTGGTCGAAACCAGTCCTTTATTCAAACCGATGCAGCTGTAAACCCTGGCAACAGCGGAGGCGCCCTGGTCAATACGAACGGGGATTTGGTGGGCATCAATACCGCCATTAGCTCTCAAACGGGATCTTATGTGGGGTATTCATTTGCAGTACCTAGCAACATCGCCAAAAAAATTGTGGACGATCTCTCAGAATATGGTAGCGTCAAAAAAGGCTTTCTCGGCATTACACCGGTAATTGCGCAGAGTAAGTATGCAATCGAAAATGGGATATCCCAAATACAAGGTGTCTCGATCAGAAATATCGAGGAAGAGTCGGGTGCAGCCGATGCCGGTCTTAAAAAGGGTGATATCATCAAAATGGTCGACAATATCAAGGTTGGGAAATTTCCTGATCTCACCGGGTATCTTTCTACCAAAAGACCAGGTGACAAGGTAACCGTAAAAGTAAATCGCGATGGTGATGAAATTACGAAAACAGTGGTTTTGAAAGAAGCACAAACTATTCAATTACCTGTCATGGGGTTCTTGGTAAAGGATGTTTCTAAGGAGGATAAGAAAAGGTTCAAAATAAAAAATGGGGTAAAAATAACCGATGTGCCCCAGCGATATCAAGGCTATGGCCTAAAAGGTAAAATATTGATTGCCCTTGATGATGATAAAATCGAAGATAAAGAAGAGGCTAAGGAATTGTTCAGTCACATTTCTAAATATGGCAATACGAGCTTGACCGTAATTAACGAAGAAGGAGAACGGGAACGCCTTATATTTCAATAAAAGACAAAACCAGATTAAAATGCCCTCCAAGGAGGGCGTTTTTTATTTGCCAAAATTTAGTACGAAAACGTTTGAAAAAGTTAGTTTTGCAACAGCAATTTAAACTTAGAAAACATTCGACAATGGGACAAATTAGTTCTTACGAAAAAGAATTGGCCTTTCAGGCCGATCGGCGAAAAGCAACCACCGAATTTATAAAGCTCACAAGTGATCTTTGGTATGACAAATCGATTGAGGTAGTCTTATTTAAAAATCAGGTAATTGATAAAAACGTAAGTGATATTATCAATCTGCACGAATATGCGGGCAAATTCGTTCAAAAACCGATATCGATCTTCGATTCGGTAGAAATTCTTAGAGCAATCAACGACTTGCCCCTACCCCCATCAAAACTTGACATTGGGAAATTGACCTATGAATATCATTCAGATGATAATGGGTATGAAGAGGTAAAAGGTTTTGTAATCGACAAGTTAAAAGGTGCCAATAAGGCCGAAGAAATACATTCTAAAGATGTGATTCTTTATGGTTTCGGCAGAATTGGCAGATTGGTAGCCCGGGAACTCATGGCCAAAACCGGCAAAGGAAACCAGCTTCGTTTAAGAGCCATTGTTATTCGCGGTAGTATTACCGAAGATGTAATGGAAAAACGGGCCAACCTTTTGAGGACCGATTCGATCCATGGCAAATTTATGGGTACGGTAAATATAGATTTTGAGAACAAAGCCTTGATTATAAACGGTACAACAGTGTACCTATTGAGCGCAGACAAACCAGAAGACTTGGATTATACCGGTCACGGAATCAAAGATGCTCTGGTAATTGACAACACAGGTGTATACCGAGACAAAACCCAACTAAAAAGACATTTAAAATCGAAAGGAGTTGCCAAAGTATTGCTTACAGCTCCTGGGAAATCGGTCCCAAACATTGTACATGGTGTAAACCATTTGGAATACGACCCGGATACTACCGAAATTTATTCCGCCGCTTCCTGCACCACCAATGCAATTACTCCGATTCTTAAGGTAATAGATGATTCCCTCGGGGTAGTCAAAGGCCATTTGGAAACAATCCATGCCTACACCAATGATCAGAATTTAATGGACAATATGCATGGCAAGTATCGCCGTGGAAGAGCAGCTGCCCTTAATATGGTTATTACTGAAACCGGTGCCGGTAAGGCCGTTACGGAGGCATTGCCCAAGTTGAAAGGTAAACTTACCTCGAATGCGATCAGAGTACCTGTACCCAATGGATCCTTGGCAGTGTTAAATTTGGAAATCAAAAATAAAACCTCCTTGGAAGGCATCAATACAATTCTTAAAAAATATGCTTTAGAAGGTGATTTGGTAGAACAAATCAAATACTCCCTTAGCAAAGAAGTGGTTTCTTCTGACATCGTTGGCACATCTGCACCATCTATTTATGACAGCACTGCCAGTATTATTTCGCCCAATGGAAAGAATATTGTACTTTATATATGGTACGATAATGAATATGGGTATTCGCATCAGGTGATTCGTTTGGCCAAGTATATTGCCAAAGTGAGAAGGTTTACTTATTATTAAAATTGCACTGTTTTTTCGGGTACCGAACATCTTTTCAATGACTTAGGTTCGTATATATCCAAATTAAAGGTATTTACTGTCTTTTAATGGTCTTTTGAAAATGTAGCTTATGCTCAAAATTTTTTCTTAATTGATATTATTGGATTACTTTAGTCCCCTCTAAATCATATTTTACTAATCATAGCATCTATTTTTGAAATGAAAGGTCTCAGAGTACTACTTATTTTTAGCGCCTTGTTGGCATGCAACCAGCAATTTGGGCAAGAAACCGAAGAAACCCTCTCTCTAGATAAAGGGCCTATCAGCAGTCAATTCGACTTTATCGCAAAGAAGTCTGGCAACTATCGAGCTGAAGGTGTTCGATATGAAGTTGTGAAGGAAGCGAATCTTTATAAAATTCGTAAAAACGTATTGGATACCATCAATGCTATCAGTAAAAAGACGGTGGAGCTAAAGTCGACCATTACCGAACATGAGGGCACCATCGAATCACTAAATAAAAAGTTAACGGAAACCACTGGCAATCTTACCTCCGTTACAGAAGAGAAAGACAGTATGTCGTTCCTAGGCATTCAGGTTTCCAAAGCAAGTTATAATGTTATGCTATGGACCATGATCGGGGCATTACTGTTGACGCTCCTTTTCTTTATCTACAAATTTAGAAAGAGCAATATCTTAACACAGGAGGCCAGAACCAACCTTTCCGAACTAGAAGTCGAATACGAAGACCACAGAAGACGGGCTCTTGAGCGAGAACAAAAAATAAGCAGGCAACTGCAAGACGAAATCAACAAATACAAGAAACAAAAATAAAAATAAAAGCTCCGAAAGGTGCTTTTTTTAGCACCACCAATGGTACGGATACTAACAGCCAGCGAGCAAGATATAGACGGTATTGCCCCTTTGTTCGATTCCTATCGCGTATTTTATGAACAAACTTCAGACTTAGCTGCTGCTACGCAATTTATTAAAGAACGCCTTTCTAAAAATGAAGCCGTCATCTTTCTGGCAGCACAAGAAAAAGAGATGGTGGGCTTTACGCAGCTGTACCGCTCTTTTTCTTCGGTGTCTCTGCAGCCCGTTCTAATTCTTAATGACCTTTTCGTTAAAGAATCAAATCGTAAATCGGGCATCGGATCTGCATTGTTGCACCATGCGAAGCGGTATTGCAAAGAACATGGCTTTAAAGGGCTTGCCTTGGAGACTACGGCAAATAACCCCGCGCAACACCTGTACGAACGTCATGGTTGGGAAAAAGATGTTCATTGTTTTCATTACTTTTGGACCGCTTAAAAGCTTTAAAAAATAAGCGAGATGCGAATAGATATCATCACTGTACTTCCAGAATTGCTAAAAAGTCCGTTTGAGGCCTCCATCCTAAAAAGGGCTATCGAAAAGGGACTTGTAGAAGTTCATATGCACAACCTACGTGATTTTACGGATCGTAGTTACAACCAGGTAGATGACTATCAATTCGGAGGCGGAGCCGGCATGGTATTAATGATCGAACCGATTGATAAATGCATTAGTACCCTAAAAGCCGAGCGCGCGTACGACGAGGTCATTTATATGACCCCGGATGGAACCACTTTGAACCAAAAAACGGCCAATAGTCTATCGCTCTGCAAAAACATCATCATTCTCTGCGGCCATTACAAAGGGGTAGATCAACGTGTTCGCGACCTTTTAATTACCAAAGAAATATCTGTTGGCGATTACGTACTTTCGGGAGGGGAACTGGGCGCGGCAATTGTGTGTGATGCGGTTATTCGTCTTATTCCAGGCGTGTTGAACAACGAAACCTCGGCCCTCACGGATAGTTTTCAAGATGGACTTCTAGCCCCTCCCGTGTACACCAGACCGTCTGATTACAAGGGAATGAAAGTTCCGGATGTGCTGTTAAGCGGTAACTTTCCTAAAATTGAGGAATGGCGAGAAGAAGCGGCCCAAAAGCGTACAGAAGAACTACGACCCGATCTGCTGGAATAACAGTCTTTACTGATTACAGCTTAAAAAAAACACCTAAAAACCTTGTCATTTATCAATTATAGGCTATTTTTGCATCCTGTAAATTCAACCTCTGACGAAAATCGTGAACGTTGATCAATACATAATAGTAAAATGTAACCATGGAATCATTAATCAGTTTTGTAGAAAGTGAATTTGTAGCCAAAAAAGAATTTCCTAAATTCTCTGCAGGTGATACGATTACTGTTTATTACGAAATTAAAGAGGGTGAAAAGACACGTACCCAGTTTTTTAAAGGTGTTGTTATTCAACGAAGAGGTAGTGGTTCTACAGAGACCTTTACCATTCGAAAAATATCAGGTACTGTTGGGGTAGAACGTATCTTTCCGGTGAATATGCCTGCCTTACAAAAGGTAGAGGTCAACAAAAGAGGTAAAGTACGTAGAGCACGTATTTTCTACTTTAGAGGTCTTACTGGTAAGAAAGCTAGAATCAAAGAAGTTCGTGCGTAAATCATCCGAACAACAACATAGTAAAAAAGCGCTTCGATACTCGGGGCGCTTTTTTTATGAACAATTGTTAATAGCGTTGGTTCATAAACTGTTGATTATAAATATGTTAAATATTTTGGAATTTCACAGAGCTTTCCATAAATTTAAGTGTAATTAAAAAGTGACCTGCAAGAGGAACTGTTTTTAATTACTATAAAGTTCACGTAATTTATACTGATAGTTGAATTTTTTCAGGGTTGAGATGGAAACATCGCGACAACAGAAAAAATGAGCAAGACCGCAAAAACGTAAGTTGATGCAAAGTGTTGTGGATGGTACTGTGTCTTTCTGAAATTAAGGTTTTAGATAGATAACAAAACATCCAAAAATCAGGAAGAAATACATATTTGCGACTTGGTTAAATAATTAAGTGCAAAAGTATTTCAAACGTGGAGATAGTGATGCGAATGCAATCAATGGTTGCGGTTTTGTCCTTGAGTCAAAACAAACAGTTTGCTAGCTATTTCAAAAAAGCCATGTCAATGTACCTGTACAATGACATGGCTTTTATTATTACACCCCGTTCTACTTCAAAAAACGTGCGAATACCCTTTAAAGTTTGGTACTCCCCTTATTTTTTGGCCTTTTAAATCGTATCTTTGCTCCGCTTTAAATTAAAACTTCAGATACCAATGCCTAAGATTTTATATACCCGTACCGACGAAGCTCCTGCTTTGGCTACCCAATCTTTTTTACCTATTGTTCAAGCATATACCAAGACTTCTGGAATTTCTATAGAGACGAAAGACATTTCCTTAGCCGCAAGAATCATCTCGGCATTTCCCGATTTCCTTGAAAAGGATCAGCAAGTGAGCAACGACCTTTCCATTTTAGGGGAAATGGCCAAAAACCCCGAGGGTAATATTATTAAATTACCCAATATCAGTGCTTCTGTACCACAGTTAAAGGAAGCCATAACCGAATTGCAAGAAAAGGGGTATGCACTCCCCGACTATCCCGCTACAGCAAATGATGCCGCTTCCAAAGAAATAAAGATGCGGTACGATAAGATAAAAGGTAGTGCCGTTAACCCGGTATTGCGCGAAGGAAATTCTGACCGCCGAGCCCCCCGGGCCGTAAAAAACTACGCCAAAAAGAATCCACATAAAATGGGCGCATGGAATCCAGATTCCAAGACCCACGTAGCCACGATGGAGCATGGAGATTTTAAAGCGAACGAAAAGTCACTTACCGTTGACCAAGCAAGTGCAGTTAAAATACAACTCGTTAAAAATAATGGCGGTACGGAAACTCTAAAGCAAGATATTGCACTGCTCGCCGGAGAAATCATTGATGCTACCTATATGAGCAAAGCTGCGTTGGTATCATTTCTTACCGCTCAGGTAGCCGATGCCAAAGCTAAAGGTGTTTTGTTTTCGTTGCACATGAAAGCAACCATGATGAAAGTCTCGGATCCCATTATTTTCGGTTACGCAGTCAACGCATTTTTTGCGGACGTCTTCTCGAAATACGGAGATGTTTTAAACGAGGTAGGAATCAACGTTAATAATGGTCTTGAAGCCTTATTAAGCAAACTCGATGAGTTAGCAACCGACAAAAGTTCGGAAATCGAAAATGCTATTCAAGAAGCCATTACAAATGGTCCTGATCTGGCTATGGTAAATTCAGATAAGGGTATTACCAACCTGCATGTACCAAGCGATGTAATCATTGATGCCTCTATGCCCGCAATGATCCGTAATTCGGGGCAAATGTGGAATGCAAAAGGTGAATCCCAAGATACAAAAGCGATTATACCTGATAGCAGTTATGCGGGTATTTACACGGCTACTATTGATTTCTGTAAGGAAAACGGCGCTTTTGACCCAACCACTATGGGAACTGTTCCCAACGTAGGCCTGATGGCGCAAAAAGCGGAAGAATATGGATCACATGACAAAACTTTTGAAATCGCCGATGCCGGAATTGTGCAGGTAGTAGATACCGCCACCGGCGCGGTGCTGATTGAGCATCAGGTTGAAAAAGGGGATATCTGGAGAATGTGCCAAGTGAAAGATGCCCCCGTTCAAGACTGGGTCAAATTGGCCGTTTCAAGAGCGCGCGCCGCCAAAATACCTGCCGTTTTTTGGCTTGATGAAAAACGGGCGCACGATGCAGAGCTGATCAAGAAAGTTACCGTGTATTTGAAAGATCATGATACAACAGGGCTTGAACTTCATATTCTAGCGCCTATTGAAGCTACCATGTTCACCTTGGCCCGTATTAAAGAAGGAAAGGATACCATTTCAGTTTCAGGCAATGTTCTTAGGGATTATTTAACCGACCTGTTCCCTATTTTAGAAGTAGGTACCAGCGCTAAAATGCTATCGATCGTGCCACTAATGAACGGAGGAGGTCTTTTTGAAACTGGTGCGGGAGGTTCTGCACCAAAACATGTTGAGCAGTTTTTAGAAGAAGGTCACCTGCGTTGGGATTCCCTTGGCGAATTTTTGGCCTTAGGAGTTTCACTGGAGTTTTTTGGTGAGAAATATGGAAATCAAAAAGCGGCCCTTTTGGGTGATGCCTTGGATAGCGCAACAGAAAAATTTCTGATCAATGATAAATCTCCTTCCAGAAAAGTAAAGGAACTAGACACAAGGGGAAGCCACTTTTATCTTGCTTTCTACTGGGCGGAAGCCTTGGCGGAACAGGATAGCGATATCGAACTGAAGACTATTTTTAGCCAGGTAGCGAGCGCAATGCGCGAAAACGAAGCAAAAATTATTCAAGAATTGGGAGATGCCCAAGGCACCTCACAAGAAATTGGCGGGTATTATATGCCCGAGATTGCCTTGGTAGCGAAAGTTATGAGACCCAGTGAAACTTTGAACAAAATCTTGGCAACAATAGGATAAAACAATTCATTTGCCATAAGCCTTGATCTCCGATGAGTTTCAAGGCTTTTTTAATGCTGTATTTTGTTTTTGTGTTAGGAAATAGCAGTTTATTAGGGTTTGTGAAATTAAATATAGTGCTTGCGTAGCTCGTTTCCTAAATAATTGTTAAGCTATTCGCCCTAGCGGGCTTCAATAAGTATTTTTATAAAAAATAATGTGAATGACCTTACCTCAGAAAACCCTCTGCTTATTATTCCTACATATTTCCATTTTTACTTTTTCACAACAAAAATTCACATTGAGCGGTACGGTGACCGAGGCCTCAAGTAATGAAACTTTAATCGGGGTGACTATCGCCGTGCCAGAATTGCGAACCGGGGTTACCACGAACGAATATGGTTTTTATTCCATTACCCTTCCCGAAGGGAATTACAAAATACTCATTAGTTACTTGGGTTTTAAAGATATCGTACAGGACCTAAGCTTAAATACAAATCAAAAAATTAATTTTAAACTGTCTGAAGAGGCAGAACAGTTAGACGAGGTAGTCGTTACCGAAGATGCTGAAAAAATGGACTTGCGCACTCCGCAAATGAGCGTAAATACCCTTTCTGTAGAAACAATCAAAAAGATTCCCGTGATTCTAGGTGAGGCAGATGTTATTAAATCGATTCTCTTGCTGCCAGGTGTGACCAATGCAGGAGAGGGAGCTTCTGGGTTTAACGTACGCGGAGGTGCTGTAGATCAAAACCTGATCTTATTGGACGAGGCCACTATATTCAACTCCTCTCACTTGTTCGGATTCTTTTCGGTATTCAACCCAGATGCCATTAAAGACGTTAAACTATACAAGGGAGGTATCCCTGCGCGGTATGGCGGTCGCGTATCTTCGGTACTAGATATTTTTCAAAAAGAAGGGAATAGTAAAGAATTGCATGTAAACGGTGGAATTGGAGCAGTTGCAAGTCGCCTACTTGTTGAAGGGCCTATAGTGAAAGACAAGGCCGCATTTTTAATTGGCGGTCGTGGTTCGTATGCCCATTTATTCCTTCCATTGTTCGATCAGGATAATACAGCCTATTTTTTTGACCTTAATACCAAGCTCAATTATAACATTAATGAACGAAATAGCATTTACCTTTCCGGATATTTCGGAAGGGACGTTTTCGGTATTAGCGAAAGCTTCGTCAATACCTACGGGAACGCCGTTGGGAACTTTCGTTGGAACCACCTTTTCTCGGATAAATTATTCTCGAATCTTTCGCTCATTTATTCTGATTATTATTACGGCTTAAAACTTGATTTTGTTGGCTTCGATTGGAACTCGGGCATTCGCAATTTCAATCTCAAGTATGACTTAAAACATTACGTGAGCGACAAATTGCAGATCAATTATGGTCTTAACAATATCTACTATGCTTTTAACCCCGGTAAAATTGAGCCTAGTAATGCCGATTCTGGGATAATCGAAGAACAGTTGACGCAAAAATATGCAAATGAAACTGCCGCTTATATAGATATTGAGCACGATATTACTGAAAAATTCAGCGTACAATACGGCTTGCGATTTAGTCATTTTATTCGATTGGGGCAAGATGAGTTGTTTAGCTACCAAAACGATAGTCCTGTTGATTTTGATCCCTTTTTACTTGTTTATAGGGAAGGAGAGCCTATAGCAAGTACCGAATCGAGCCGATCAGACCAATTGGCTTCTTTTTCGAACTTTGAACCACGTATCTCCTTATCGTATACTTTTGGGGCCAATAGCTCGGTAAAGGCAAGTTATACAAGACTAGCACAATACCTGCACCTGATTTCAAATACTAGCTCCCCCACCCCCTTGGATGTTTGGACCCCTAGTGGCCCGTACATTAAACCACAGTTGCTAGACCAATATGCCGTCGGTTATTTCCAAAACATTGATGGTGGTAACTATAGTATAGAAACAGAGGCCTTTTACAAAGACATTCAAAATAGAGTCGATTATATAGATGGTGCGAACCTTATTGCGAACGATGCAATAGAACAGGTGATACTGAACGGAGAAGCACGTGCCTACGGACTCGAGTTTTTGCTTCGTAAAAATGAAGGGAAGTTTCAAGGATGGCTGGCATATACACTCTCGCGTTCCGAACAACGAACCCCGGGAAGGACACCAACGTTCGACAATGGAAGGTCGAATCTCGAAACAGGTATAAATTTTGGAGAATGGTACAGTACACCTTACGATAAAACACACGATATTTCCTTTTTCGGAAGTTATGAGCTAAACAAGAAATGGAATTTTAATACCAATTTCGTCTATCAAACGGGACAGCCCACCAACTATCCGGTTGGGCAATTCGAATTTCAAGGTCTTACCGTTCCGTATTACGGTTTAAGAAATTCAGAACGGCTTCCTGACTATCATCGAGTAGATGTATCGGCAACCTTAACACCTAAGAAAAACGAAGGTCGAAAATGGAAAACCGAATGGGTATTTAGCATCTACAACCTATATGCCAGAAAAAACGCCGCCTCTATTAATTTTAGACGTAATGTGGATACCGGAGTGAATGAAGCAGTTCGAACTTCGATTTTCGGAATTGTACCCGCAGTCACTTACAATTTTAAGTTTTAGCAATATGAAAATACTTCCGTTTTTAATGGGACTCTTTCTTCTTATCACCGGATGTGAAGATGTTATCGAAGTGGAAACACCTACCGAGGCCTCGCGCCTAACAATAGACGCACTACTAATTTTAACCGATACTACCGAGGCATTGCAAACCGTGCAGGTAAAAGCCACGCTTACCAGCTCTTTTTTTGGAGAAGTAACACCTGCTGATTTAGAGGGTATTACTATTCAAAACTTGGATTTTATACCATCGGGGCCTTTGGAAGACAACTTCATACAACTTGAAGAAGTAGCACCTGGAATCTATGAAGGCACCAAAAATACCCGCTTTTTCACCCAGGGAGAATTATTCTTAAATGTGCAGCATGACGGGCAACGGTACCTCGCCTCATCGGAGTTCTCGACAACTCCCACAATTGACAATTTAACACAGGGTGATGGTACCCTATTTGGTGGTGATGAAACCGAAATAGTAGTTTCATTTACAGACAATCCCGATAAAGATAATTTCTATTTGTTCGATTTTGACTTTAACGAATACCTAGTAACCGAAGATCGGTTTTACCAAGGGGAAACATTCGAATTTTCTTATTTTTATGATGATGGAGTCGGACCAGGTCAAAACATCGAAGTTGCCATTATTGGTGTTGACTTTGCTTTTTACAACTATATGAATCAAATTATTGAACAAGCCGACAGTGGTTCTGCAGGACCTTTTCAGACACCTTCCGCCACTGTGCGTGGAAATATTATTAATGTTACCAATATAGATAACATTGATTCTTTTGACAACGTAGAGGATACCACAAATTTCGCGCTTGGTTATTTTGCAATTACGCAGAGTTTTTCAAAAGCATTGACAATAGAGTAATAACGGTCATCTGACCATCACGGCAAGGCATTAGGTCAGGAGAAGTCGAACAAAATGTCTAAAATTTTCAGTTGAGCCTTTACTCTTGCTGATTTTTGGACAATAAATTCTGCTTGTTTTTAGTAGGTTAACGCAAATGAAATGAGAACGGACAAAGATCTATTGGTAAGGGGCATACGGTTTTTGAGCTATACCGTCGCCTTGATGTTTTTAGCCCCGATCATCCTATATCAAGCCTTTAAAAATCAACAACACCCCTTATATTGGCCAGTGTTGATTGTAGGTTTTTTGTTAGCGATAGGTGCTGTTGCCATGGGGTTTCGAAGTATTAAAACTATTGTGGATGCTTTTTTCGGGAAGAAAATCAAATAATCCCTCGGCTTACTCCTTTTTAACTTTCCCGCCCCACTTGTTCGTCAACTTGGCATAGTCAAAATCCAACACCGTTTTTTGACGCTCAAGACGATACACCGCGAACGCACGTTGCAGTATATCCTCTATTAAATAATCTTCATGCACCAGATCGGGATGAAACTCCTCCTTAATACTGATATTGAACATTTTGGCAGTGGTATTGTACCAAAAGGCGCGCCAGCCGCTTCGCAAATCCTTTACCAGATCAAATGCTGTAGTACCTGTTTGCCTATGAATCAACTTAACCAAAATCTGCCCCTCTGTTCTAGTAAGTTTTTTTAATTCTGCAGAAAACTCCTCCTCTATAAATTTCTGTACTTTTTTCGTGTATTTTTTACGGTGTCGTTTCTTTTTAATTTTGTCGATACTATCATTGAGTTCTACCAACCGCTCAGCGGCCATCTTAGCGTACGGATATACCTTAATGGTCTTTCTACGAAGAATATAGTACCTAAGTTTTGACTTATAATCATCGAATTTTAGATTCCCGAATACATACACTTCCCCTAAATCAATAGAATTTCTTAGAATCGAATCGCCTTCGATGATAATCATCTTCTCGGAAATTGAGTCCATAGGTTCTTCCTTCACTTGAGACAAGCCCTTAAAAGCGCCAAACGCAAAAAATAATAGTACCAGTTGTTTCTTCATCTTTTTCATAAAAGCAAAACCCTTGCCAAAATTAACGATTTATAACAAGGCTTATTATTAAAGATTAGTGAATATTGCTAAGTTTGTAACTAAAATTTGAATAAATGGCCGACAAAAAGATCCTTACGAAAAAATCGCTCGATTTTTTTGAAAAATATCTAAACAATGCTGCCCCTACCGGATATGAATGGGAAGGGCAAAAATTATGGATGGAATATCTGAAACCCTATGTAGATACATTTATTACCGACACCTATGGCACTGCTGTTGGGGTAATCAATCCCGAGGCACCTTACAAGGTGGTCATCGAAGGGCATTCCGATGAAATCTCCTGGTATGTAAACTATATTACCGATAATGGCTTATTGTATGTCATACGCAACGGAGGAAGCGACCACCAGATCGCACCATCAAAATGGGTAAATATTCATACGAAAAAAGGCGTCGTAAAAGGCGTTTTCGGATGGCCGGCCATACATACACGAAAAAGTGGAAAAGAAGAACCACCCAAACTAGATAATATTTTTATCGATGTGGGTGCGAAAGACAAAGAAGAAGTACTTAAGATGGGGGTACATGTGGGTTGTGTCATCACCTATCCCGACGAATTTCACATTCTAAACAAGGATAAGTTCGTTTGCCGAGCAATCGATAACAGGGCCGGAGGCTTTATGGTTGCGGAAGTAGCTCGTTTATTGAAAGAGAATAAGAAAAAGTTACCCTTCGGATTGTACATTACGAATTCGGTACAGGAAGAAATAGGCCTGAGAGGTGCGGAAATGATCACACAGACCATCAAACCCAATGTTGCTATTGTAACCGATGTTTGCCATGATACGACCACCCCTATGATCGATAAAAAGGTACAGGGCCATACGGAAATGGGCGCCGGCCCAGTTATTTCCTACGCCCCCGCGGTACAGAACAAGCTTCGTGAACGAATTTTAGAAATAGCCGAAAAGAAAAAAATCCCTTTTCAGCGAATGGCGGCATCCCGATCTACGGGGACCGATACCGATGCCTTTGCCTATAGCAATGGCGGGGTAGCATCGGCACTCATTTCCCTTCCGCTCCGATACATGCACACCACCGTAGAAACGGTACATAGAGATGATGTAGAGAATGTAATTCGTTTGATTTATGAAACATTG
>CALLVX010000165.1 GCA_938010765.1 uncultured Flavobacteriaceae bacterium
GCACCTTTGCATAATAATCTACTTTAGTGGTCGATGATAACTTGGATAAAAGAGCTTCAGGAACAACTCCCAATAATTGGCCAACTGAAATTTTGTGGTCTTTAAATACTGACATAACAGGTTGAATATCAGACATTAAGATACAAAAATAATATCAGAAAAATAAACTAAAATACTGATAATCAGTTAATTAAACCTTGTCTGGTTATGCCCCGTAAAACAAAAAAAGTCGGAAGAAAAAATCTTCCGACCATGACCGCCATTAAGGTGCCTTTTATTAAATCATTATCCTTGTTAACACTAATTCACAAAACCCGCTCTTGCCCCTCCAGCGACAAACTGTGCCCGCATTCGGTCGTTTTGGCCAAGAGAGAACATATACATACAGTCGTCCTGTACATAATCCATATAGTTCATGGTCATATCTGTTGTTCTGCAATGTGTGGTAGGAAATGAGGGGCAATTATAGTTAGCCCTGTCGGAGGCAGGAGTGTCCGCTACGAAATCATCTCGATTACATCTACCATCTCCCCAAATATGTCGAAGGTTGAGCCAGTGACCAACTTCATGTGTTCCGGTACGTCCTTTCCCATAAATACCCCCGGCAGTTGTTTCTCCAAAGAAATCAGTGCCGATTACGACCCCATCCGTCGCGGGGGCACCCCCTGGAAATTGGGCATATCCTAAAATCCCACCGCCAATTTCACATACCCAAAGGTTTAAATTATTGGCACTATCGGTCGCGGCAATGCCCCCTTGCGAAGGATCTTTCATGGCATCATTCGTCCCCCATGAGGCCCTGGTATCAACGATTCGATTTACGGTTCCCAATACGAATGTAATATCAACATCGGCCACTAAAGCGGCAAATACCGGCGGAACACCACTTGTATTTGAATTATTGTTGTTAAAATCCTCATTCAAAACACGGATTTGAGAATTGATTTGTGCCTGGGTTACTTCGCCAGCGAATTTCTCAATGATGTTGATTATTACGGGGATCGTAATCGAGCCTTCATACACCGGTGGAGGTGTTCCCCCGCCGCCATTGCCGCCTCCAGGTTTTCCTTTTCCATTCCCCTTGAGCGCTATGGCCTTTCGTGTATTATACTCAATATCATACATCTTCTTGGCAAGCCCCTTGTTTTTGCCCAAACGATATTCCAAGTTTTTCATGGAAACGCATTTGTCCAGGGCACCGGCAGCTTTGCCCGCAATATCATCTTTATCAACATACAAGGTAAAATCGCTCATATCGACCGTCACTTCTTGTTGCAAGGCGTCAATAACATCGTTTTGCGATTCAGGGGAATCTTTTTCACAGGATACCAGCATCATGGCCAGAATCACTGCGCTTAACAGTACTTTTTTCATAAATAAGAGTGTTTATTTGATTATAGTCGAAGCAAAATTAATATTTTTAAACAAATAATCGATTTATTGTTAAATTAATTGCCATTGTAGCATTCTAAAAAAGATACGATTCGGCTGTCATTCAGCGTAATTGGCAGCGGTAGGACTACAAAAAAGTTGTTAACAATCTGAAAAAGTAGAAAAATCGCTCAATTTAAGAAAGCATTGCTCGTGCCTTCTCGACCGAAGCGACCAACACATCAACTTCTTCCTTGGTGTTGTAAAAGCTAAAGCTTGCCCGCACCGTTCCTGGTATTTTGTAGAAGTCCATTATAGGCTGTGCGCAATGGTGACCGGTGCGTACGGCAACTCCAAGCTTATCGAGAATGCTTCCAATATCATAGGGGTGCATTCCCTCAATATTAAATGAAATTACCGATGTTTTATTTGCGGCCGTACCATAAATTTTAAGGCCTTCGATACCTAAAAGCTTCGTCGTGGCGTATTCCAAAAGCTCGTTTTCATAGGCAGCAATATTCTTCAAACCGATTGCATTGATATAGTCCAAAGCAGCTCCGAAAGCGATTCCGCCGCATATATTGGGTGTTCCTGCCTCAAATTTATGGGGTAGATCGGCATAGGTCGTTTTTTCGAAGGTTACCTCGGTAATCATTTCGCCCCCGCCCTGGTACGGTGGTAGTTTTGCCAACCATTCCTCTTTCCCATACAGCATCCCAACACCAGTTGGACCGCAAATTTTATGGGCCGAGACCGTATAGAAATCAACATCTAGTTTTTGCATATCGGCCTTTACGTGCGGGGCCGCCTGTGCACCATCGACCAGCACTGCCGCACCCACCTCATGCGCCGCATTAATAATTTCTTCGATTGGGTTGATCGTTCCCAAGGCGTTCGAAATATGATTGCAAAAAACGAACTTGGTCTTATTGGAAAGTAATTTATGGTATACCTTCATCTCGAGCTCACCCTGTTCATTCATAGGGATTACTTTGAGTATGGCCCCTGTTCTTTCGCAAAGCATTTGCCAGGGAACTATGTTTGAATGGTGCTCCATTGCGGAAACAAGCAGCTCGTCACCCTTCTTTAGCAGCCTTGTAAAACCACTTGCCACTATATTAATGCTATGGGTCGTACCTGAAGTAAGTATTACCTCATAGGGCTTGGCGATATTGAAATGCTGCTGTACTTTGGCCCGGGCTTGTTCATAGGCATCCGTCGCTTCTTGGGAAAGGGAATGCACGCCTCTGTGAATGTTAGCGTTGTAATTGGTATAATAATCTACAATGACATCGATTACTTGGGTCGGGGTTTGGGAAGTAGCCGCATTATCGAGATATACAAGGGGTTTTCCATTCACTTCCCTTGTTAGTATGGGGAAGTTTTTCCGAATTTTAGCAACATCGATCATAAGAAGAATTTGAATTTACAAAGATACCTACTACTCCCTAAATATGGGAAACAATGCCCTTTAAATACCCATTAAATGAACTACCGAAACAGGTAGTTTACCGAAAGTTGAATCGAGGTATTGTAATTTTGGAGATCGCCAAAACTTCCATTGAGCCGATTGCGAACGCCTTGGTAAATTCGTCCCGATAGGGCGAATTGATCTGTTAGTTTATACGCTACACCTGCCGCAACGCCATAGTCGAGCTGAAACCTTCCATTTACCGACTGGCGGTCATCCAAGGCATCTGTATCGATGCCATCAAAATTTTTAAGTTTGGTTACCTGATTTAAAAGAAAGCCAAACTGCGGCCCTACTTGAATCGAAAGGCGTTCAAGAATTGAGAAATTAGCAAGAATGGGAACCGTAAGGTAGTTTAATTGTACGGCCGTCTTAAAGTCTGCCCCGTCAATAGTTGGGTCTCTCCTGTCTATTACAAACAGATCGGTATTGAATTGAAAGCCTTGGGAAGCGTATACCACTTCTGGTTGAAAGGCGAACCGATCCGAAAAGCGAACCTCGGCGAAAACCCCGAGATGACCCGATAATCTCGGGTTAATGCCATCTGTCTGATCCCCTATAATGGTACTGTAGTTCAATCCCGTTTTGATTCCGAAACGCGTTTCTTGAGCAGTAAGGCCATACCCTGCCAATAGTAAAAAAATAGCGAATAAGTATTTCATAAAATCAAATCTGTACGCCCCAAACAATCACCCAAATTCTAAACAAGTTCGTGTAAAGCGCTTACAAATCAAATCCTAAGTTAACGCCCAGCTTTTTGGCAATCAACTTATTGATTCGCGTTTTCAACTCAGGGATGCGTACACTTTCCAATACGTTATTGGCAAAAGCGTACATCATTAGTGCTCTGGCTTCTTTCTTAGGAATACCCCGGGTTTGCAGATAAAAAAGCGCATCATCATCTAACTGTCCTATGGTACAACCATGGGAACATTTTACATCATCGGCAAATATTTCTAACTGCGGCTTTGTATTGATGGTTGCCTTATCACTTACCAATATGTTATTGTTCTGCTGAAAAGCATTCGTTTTTTGGGCAATTTTATCAACAATGATCTTCCCATTAAAGACTCCGGTCGAGTTTTCGCCATAAATGCCCTTATAGTCTTGGTGACTCTCACAATTGGGTTGAATGTGATGCACAAGGGTGTGGTGATCTACATGCTGTTTCTCCCCCAAAATAGTAACCCCTTTCATAATAGAGTCTATATGCTCTCCATTTTGGAAAAAGTTAAGGTTGTTTCGAGTTAGTTTACCTCCAAAAGAGAAGGTATGTACTTTTACCACACTATCATCTTTCTGGTTAACGTAGGTATTATCTACCAAAGAAGCAGTCGATAGGTCGTTCTGTACCTTGTAGTAATCAACAATGGCATTCTTGGCAGCAAAGATTTCGGTAACCGAATTCGTCAATACCTCGTTTTCAGTTAAACTTTGATGCCGTTCGATTACTTGTAATTCGGCGTTTTCTTCAGCAATAATTAGGTTTCGAGGTTGTAACAACAAAGAAGCTTCATTGCCCGTTGAGAAATGTACGATTTCGATCGGCTTCTTGGGCATCTTGCTTTTTGGAATATAAATATAGGCCCCCTCCCTACTGAAAGCGGTATTTAAGGTAGTAAGCGACTCGTCTTTTGAGGCAATTTTATTAAAATACACATCTATAACCTGCTTGTACATCGGTTTGGTCAATGCAGAACTCATTAAACAGATATCAACACCATCATGCGTAGTTTCTGAAAGAAATGAGCTATATATACCATCAACAAACACGATTTTATAAGTGTCTATTTCATTGATGAAATACTTCTTTACGTCCTTATAATCGAGAGCGTCGGCTTCTTTTGGAAAGATGCTGAAATCTATTTTTTGTAGACTGTTGAGCGAAGTATACTTCCAGGCTTCTTCTTTTTTACTGGGAAACCCTTTTTCTTCAAAATTCTTGATGGCCTCGCTACGTTGATCATGCACCGGGCTATCGATATCGACGTTGTTCTCGAACGCCATGAAAGAAGAAATTAGCTTGTCTTTTAAATCCATTTGTGACTCTTAACTTTTATTTCCGTGAAGACGGAAATCTTTTCTACTTATTTTCAGGGTACTCCAATAGATTCCCACCTGCGTGGGAATGAAATGTAAGTTGGTTACACCACCGCCTCGTTCTTGATCCAATCGTATCCTTTTTCCTCTAACTCCAACGCAAGTTCCTTGCCGCCAGATTTAACGATTTTTCCGTTGTGCAAAACATGTACGAAATCAGGAACAATATATTCTAGGAGCCTCTGATAGTGGGTAATTACAACTACCGCATTGTCTTTACTCTTCAATTTATTCACTCCGTTCGCCACAATACGCAAGGCATCGATATCAAGGCCAGAATCTGTCTCATCTAAAATGGCAAGCCTTGGTTCGAGCATGGCCATTTGAAAAATCTCGTTTCGTTTTTTCTCACCTCCAGAGAATCCTTCGTTCAAAGAGCGTGATAAGAACTTACGGTCTATTTCTAGCATCTCCGATTTTTCACGAATCAACTTCAGCATTTCTTTCGCCGGCATATCTTCTAATCCTCGTGCTTTTCTAGATTCGTTGATCGCGGTTTTCATGAAATTGGTGACCGATACCCCTGGAATCTCAACTGGATATTGGAATGATAAGAAGATTCCTTTATGCGCTCTTTCTTCAGGTGCGTCATCTTCCAAGTCTTCCCCATCGAGTACTACGTTCCCTTGGGTAACTTCGAATTCTTCCTTCCCGGCAATTACAGAGGCCAGGGTACTTTTTCCGGAACCGTTCGGGCCCATTATGGCATGTACCTCCCCAGCGTTTACTTCGAGATTGATCCCTTTTAAAATATCTTTGTCTTCTACCCTTGCGTGTAGATCATTGATTTTCAACATCGTTCTTAATTTAAATAATTGGGTGCCTTTGGCATTTTATTAAAGTCTTCTTTTTTGGTACTGTGCATATACCTTTGCCATTTCTTCGGTTCCATTTGCAATATTCGCTTCTTATTTGGTTTCCTTTCAACTTACAGGAAGTACAAACGAACAAAGGACAAGTATTCTTTTCATTTTCAGTTGTTATCGAACATGGATCTGTTTAACCTACAGACCCTTCCAAACTAATTTCTAACAATTTTTGGGCTTCCACTGCAAACTCCATTGGTAATTTATTCAATACTTCTTTACTGAACCCGTTGACGATCAAGGCAATTGCCTTTTCCGTTTCAATACCCCTTTGATTGCAATAAAATATTTGATCTTCCCCGATTTTACTGGTCGTCGCCTCGTGTTCTATTTGCGCTGTCTTATTTTTAACTTCTATGTACGGAAAGGTATGTGCTCCACATTCGTTCCCCATTAAAAGCGAATCACATTGCGAAAAGTTTCGTGCATTCTTGGCCCTGCTGTTCACTTGTACCAAACCGCGGTAGCTATTCTGTGATTTTCCTGCGGATATTCCCTTCGAGATAATCGTACTTCGGGTATTCTTGCCGATATGGATCATCTTGGTTCCTGTATCTGCTTGTTGGTAATTGTTGGTAACGGCAATCGAATAAAACTCTCCGATTGAATTATCACCTTTTAATATACAGGAAGGGTATTTCCACGTAACGGCCGAACCGGTTTCGACCTGTGTCCAGGAAATTTTGGCATTCTTCTCGCACAGACCTCTTTTTGTAACGAAATTGAATACACCCCCAACACCATCCTTGCCACCAGGGAACCAGTTTTGTACCGTTGAATATTTTATTTCCGCATCATCCAAAGCGATAAGTTCTACCACTGCGGCATGTAATTGGTTTTCATCTCGAGAAGGGGCGGTACAACCCTCTAAGTAACTTACATAACTGCCTTCATCGGCGATGACCAAGGTTCTTTCGAACTGACCGGTACCGGCCTGATTGATTCTAAAATAGGTAGATAGCTCCATTGGGCAACGAACTCCCTTGGGAATATAGCAGAAACTCCCATCGGAGAATACGGCTGAATTTAAAGCCGCATAGAAATTATCTTTTTGGGGCACTATAGAGCCTATATATTTTTTAACCAACTCAGGATGTTCTTTGATCGCTTCTGAAATAGAGCAAAAAATAATCCCCTTTTCGGCCAAGGTCTTTTTAAACGTGGTGGCTACTGAAACAGAATCTATTACAATATCTACAGCAACCCCTGCCAGTTTCTTTTGCTCATCTAGAGAAATACCTAGCCTCTTAAAAGTATCTAACAATTCTGGATCTACCTCATCCAAGCTATCGTACTTTGGTTTGCTATTCGGCGCGGAATAGTATGAAATTGCTTGAAAATCTGGCTTGGCATATTGCACATTTGCCCATTCGGGCTCGTCCATCTCTTTCCATGCCTTAAAGGCTTCCAAGCGCCATTCGGTCATCCATTCGGGCTCCTCTTTCTTCCTTGAAATGGCAACTACAATATCTTCGTTTAAACCTACGGGAAAGGTCTCCGATTCTATATCGGTGTAAAAACCATACTCGTATTCCTTGGTTTCGAGTTCCTTTTTTAATTCTTCCTCGGTATATGCCATGTGTATGTTCTGGTTAATTAGTTAAGGAGCGAAAAAGTAAACGATTACCAAATTTTCTTCCCAACAAATTTTATATAATTCTCCGATTCTCTTGAAATATTCAAGGCTTCGTTCAACTATTCAATTCTTTTCTTTTTCACCGACTTTTCAAAGTGAAAAACTTTCTCCGCACCCACAGGTACGTTGGGCATTGGGGTTATTGAATACAAACCCTTTACCGTTGAGCCCGCCTGAAAATTCTAAAACCGTACCCACTAGGTACAAAAAGCTTTTTTTATCAACGATAATGCGCACTCCATTATCTTCAAAAACTTTATCAGACGCGTCCATCTTATCGTCGAATTTCAGTTCGTACGACAATCCGCTACATCCACCACTTTTTACACCGACCCTTACATAGTCAGTGGCAGCATCGTAGCCTTCTCCAGTCATTAAATTAACGACCTGTTTTTTAGCTGTTTCGGAAACCTGTATCATTATTTATTACGATTCTAAATAGTTTACAAAGATAACCCATTAGTAGGTTTTTAACCTAAAAACTAACATTATAATAACAAATTTGGAAATAGGAGTTTTCTATGGTTCGAAAACCCTGAATCGTGTAGTTTCTTATTTAATCTTTATGACTACTAGATCGGTCATTCCTTTGGATGTGATATCTGGCACATCATCACTGCCGATCTGGCCAACCAAAAGCACGCTATGGTCATCGTTTTCAACAGCGTCGAAACCAAAGTCAAGTCCTGATCCCCCGAACGACTTTTGCCATACAAGAGATCCCATGGCATTTGTCTTTACCAACCATAAATCATTTTCTCCAGCATTGGCATCGGCGTCTATATCGGTGCTTTTGGAGTTTCCCGAGATAAGAAAACCGCCGTCTGCGCTCAAAGTGATTCCTTGGGCATCTTCAAACTCGCTGCCGCCAATGGTTTGTTCCCATAAGAGGTTTCCTGCATCATCTACCTTGATCAACCAAATATCGGATTCTCCGTTGTTTTTAGAAATATCGAGATCGGTACTAAAGGTATTTCCTGCGATTACGTACCCTCCGTCGTTTGTTTTTGTAATATCTTTTGATATTTCAATCCCCGACCCTCCATAAGAACGCTCCCAGACCAATTCTCCTTCTTTACTGATTTTAAGCACCCAAAAATCATAACTTCCCCGACTGTTTTTAATATCAAAATCGCTGCTTTCAGAGAAACCGGTCATCACATACCCACCATCATCTGATTGCACTACAGCATGGGCCCTGTCGTTATTGGTACCTCCAAAATACCTGCGCCATTCAATCGTGCCTTGCGCATCTAACTTGGTAGCCCAAAACTCTCCAACTCCATGCCTAGTCAATGAATTTACCTTTTCTTCAAACCCATCTTCCCGAGCAGAAGTAACATCTAAAAAGCCTACGAAAAAAAAACCGCCATCTGCTGTTTGAAGAATGTCGTATGAATGATCGTGCCCCGAAAATCCAAAACTTTTTTCCCATTCAATTGTTCCAAAAGCATCTAGCTTTAAAATCCAGTTATCATGAAACCCCTCATTGCTACTACCATCGCCATCGCTGCTCATAGCATACCCGGTTAAAGCATACCCACCGTCAGTTGTTTGAATGACGCTCTGTCCGCGATCATCCTTACTACCGCCATAGGATTTACTCCATTGCAGTTCGCCATCGGCTGCTAGTTTTAACAGCCAATAATCATTTACTGCCAATGTTTTTTCCATTAAATCGCCGTCGGTACTATTTGAATAACCCAAAATGGCATATCCTCCGTCGTTTGTTTTAATCACCGATTGCGCCGTTTCTTCTCCCGCACCTCCAAAATTTTTGATCCAATCGACTTCTCCTAAAAATTGCGCGGGTTGTTCAATGATAAAATCAGAAGCCTTATCATCGTTTGAACAAGAATACCCCAGAAGAGCAACGAATGCGTATATAAAAATATTCTTATAGGTCTTTTCTAACATAACTTATAATGGCTCTAAAAGTAAGGCTGGGTCGAGAACTTACTTAATTAGACTTTCTAATTACAAACAAGCCACGACTCATGTCGCTTACCACGATTTTACCACTGTCAAAGTAAGGGTACACGCTCCAAACACCACTAAACTGGGCAACATCGGTCTCGGGATGCGTGTCGAAAAATGCTTTTTCGGTAATATTCTTTCCATCTATCTGAGAAATATCGAGCACGCGAACACCGGCCGTATAATTCGCCAAAAAGAATTCATTGCCTTTTACATATCCATTATGGTCGATAGCACTTGTAGGTCCCAAATAAGTATCATGCAATGAAGGGGCATCCAAATCGTTAAAATCGAATATCAAAGTCCTTGATTTGAATCCTACTTCTTGCTCATCTAGCTCGTCTCCTAAAATAAAGTAACGCTGATCTTCAGTAAACCAACCTTGGTGGGTATAACCAATGTTGGAATATGTAATCGTAGCGATTTCTGAAGGATTCGCCTTGTCTGTCACATCAACGATTGCAACAAAATCTTCGTTAGCTCCTATGTAAATTTCTCTTCCCGTATAATCGGCATCTGGGCCACTATAAGTAACTACCTGTGCATCATGGGTATATGCGTTGGCCGCATGACCTCCGGCCGCAACCGGATTTTTAGGATCCCTGATATCAATAAAATGGCCTCCCCCGCTAAAAGTTGTTGTACCGACTGCGTAGGCAAATCCCGTTTCTTCATTGATAACAATATTATGGGCGTTCCCAAATTCAGAATACAAAACATCTGTATCGAAAGTAGCGGGGGCATTGGCAACATTTCTTAGTCTTGTAAGATCAAAAATTTGCATCCCGTGACCAGCAGCTTCAGATACAACAAACGCATGATCTTTATACACCTTTATATCTCGCCAAGAGCTAGGAACCGAGGCAGTTGGCAATTTTCCTAGGTATACGAGATTCTCCTCATCTGAAATATCAATAAAGGCAGTACCATTATTCAACCCAATTATTGCATATTCTTTACCGGTATCGGGGTCTGTCCAGCCCCAACTATCATTCGCACCACTAGCATTGAAACTTGTGGGCGCTATTTGCCCAATGAGGTCATACCCATTGCAAGGAAAGTCTCCTGCCATACCATTTTCACAAGGCTCAATTGAAGTGCTCGGGGTGCCCCCGCCATCGCCACCCCCCGGTGCTATCGGATCGAGACCATTATCACTGTTAGAGCAAGCTGTAAACAAAAGAAACGAAAGACATCCAAAAAGGAACTTTTTCATGTGCGGGTATTTGGTGGTTTTTTGCAAAGGTATTGGTCAGTGTTGGGTTTTACTGTTTAAAATCTTCTTGACCTTACAAATTGTTGGCATGTACTTCATATAAAATAATAGCTACAACATCTGGAATGTAAAGATAGTATTTATTGACCATCACGGACAATGCTATACCTTATTGTAAACACCTTTAGGTATCAAAAACCCTACCGATCAATGGCTTTTATTGTAAAAATTACACTTATTTTTGTCCCATGTTAGAAGATAAGAACCAAGAACGCACTACACTTGAAAAATTAGGGGAATTCGGATTGATCGAACACCTGACCCAAAATTTTACACTTCAACGGGCATCCAGCTTAATAGGAATAGGGGATGACGCGGCCGTTCTTGATTTTGCCGGCAAAAAAACAGTGGTCACTACCGACCTCTTGATAGAAGGTGTCCATTTTGACCTCAGCTATATGCCTCTAAAGCATTTAGGGTATAAGGCAGTGGTCGTAAATCTTTCGGATGTATATGCCATGAATGCGATACCTACCCAGATAACCGTTTCAATGGCTGTCTCGAACCGTTTTCCTTTAGAGGCTTTAGATGAATTATATGCAGGAATCGCCCTGGCCGCAAAGGCCTATAATATAGACCTCATCGGTGGCGACACCACTTCCTCCAAAACGGGCTTACTTCTCAGTATTACAGCGCTGGGCGAAGCGAACGAAAAAGAACTGACCTATCGAAACGGAGCAAAACCCAATGATCTTTTAGTAGTAAGTGGTGATTTGGGAGGGGCCTATATGGGCTTACAAGTGCTTGAACGTGAAAAAGAAGTTTTTAAAGTAAATCCCGCAAATCAACCTGATTTGGAACCGTACTCCTATATTGTAGAAAGGCAGCTTAAACCGGAGGCCCGAAAAGACGTTAAGGAGTTGTTTGATCAAATGGAATTGTTACCCACATCGATGATCGATATTAGTGATGGCCTTTCCTCAGAAATTCTTCACTTAAGTCGAAATAGCGGTGTTGGCTGCAATTTGTTCGAGGATAAAATCCCTTTAGATCCAACAGTAATAGCTGCTTGTGAGGAGTTTAATATAGACAGTACAATGGTAGCCCTAAGCGGCGGCGAAGATTATGAATTGCTTTTTACCATTGACCAGAGAGACTTTCCTAAAATTAAGGGCAATCCCAATTTAACCGTTATCGGGCATATGACAGATGCCAATGAAGGCGCGCATCTAGTTACCCGAGCCAATAGTAAAATTGAGCTGACCGCCCAGGGGTGGAATTCGTTGGCATCCCAATAACCTCTTTAAATTTTAAATAAATACACAGCTTGCAAATTAACCCGTAATCGGTTTATGGAGGTCGTTTGCTCCTATTTTCTATAATATATTCAGGCGATTGGCATGCTATGATCTCCCCATATCATTTATTCAACAACAAGTTTCTTTTTACAATTAAATTTTATGATTTCGCCCCTTTTTGGGCACTACTTGCAATTAGTTTTATAGTGTATTTTTATAGAAAGAATAATCGACGAACTAAATGAAATTGTTTACAAGCACTACAAAACGGTTCAAAAAAGCTTTCCTATTTGTGACCAGTTGTTTGGTCATCAGTTCTTGCGCCTCGGTACCAAAACTATCAAAGAAAGAGAAACAGCTTATAAAGGAAGTGCTCAAAGTGCCGATTCGAGAAGCTGTTTTAGGAGAAACCGGGATAGCGAAGGTAGCCGGGCATCAAATTTGGTTCGAACACCAGAAACCTACGGCAGTAAAAAAAGGAACTGTTATGTTAATTATGGGCAACGGCAATGATGCCCTGACCTGGCCACAAAATTTTATTTCAGGTTTCTTAGAGGAAGGGTACAGCGTAATTCGTTTTGACCATCGGGAAACGGGCTTCTCAACCTCTGAGAAAAAATGGAAAGCCAAAAGAGCGTATTCATTAAACGATATGTCCGAAGATGTGGTTGTGATTCTCGATACACTCGCCATTCGAAAAGCCCATATTGTGGGTGTTTCTATGGGAGGAATGATTGCACAAATCCTGGCTATTGAACATCCCGATAGGGTTGCAAGTCTTACCGCTGTAATGTCTTCGGCAGATGTAACCGATCCGCAGTTATCACCAATGTCGCAGGAAATATTCCCAGCGATGATAAGCGCGGTATTTAAGCATGGTTTTTTTGGAAGTACCAAAGGACAGATCAAGCGACAGATCGTACATCGTAAAATATTGATGGGCGCAGCTACTGGGCAGATCGATGTGCGAACAATGGCAGAAACCTCCTTGTACAATCTCAAAAAACGTGAAGGCTACAACCTCTTATCGGCCCGACACCATTTTAAGGCCATTCAATTGGCGGAGCCTCGCTATGAAGCCCTTTCCCAATTGTCGATTCCTATCTTGTTGATCCACGGCGAAGAAGACCCTGCAATGCCGGTGGCCCATAGCAAAAAATTGGCTTGCTTGCTTCCGGACTCAGATACCTTATGGGTAAAGAATATGGGACACGACTTACCTGATGCTGCGTTGGATGAGATTACCAAAAAGATGCTTTCCCTTTTCACTAAGAAGAACTAACGTAGGTATTGCCATAGGCCAGGATTAGTTCGGCAGGCCATTGTGATCGCGCACTTCGTGCTTGTAAAAATGGAGCCTCACTAAAAGAAAATTCCCAAAAATCAAGGGCTGGCCAGCTTAACTGTTGTGGGGCGTACGACAGTGAAGAAACTGGGGCTTACTTAATCTCCAGGAAATTTTCTATGAGTCAGATTACCATAGAAAAATGATAACCCTATTGCCAAAGCATAGTTAAGCTACCTGCTGTGCTGCAGCTCTATGTCTTTTCTGATAAATATCTTCTAGTGTATTGTTAATGTCTTGCAACTCTGGTGTAAGAGCAGAAAGGTTACCACTTACATCGGTGGTAACTTGTTTACCACAATGAATGCATTTGTATTCTTTGATGTGAAGGGTCACTTTTTTAGAAACGGAATAGTGGTGTCCGAAGAGGTTGCAAAATACTTTTTTCATGCCAGTAGGTTTTAGAAATAGCATCTGAGATTTTTGGGGAATCAGAGAATGCTTGAAAAATTTGGGTGCTTAAAAAAGCAGTGTTTAAATTGCTTTTGTATCGAACGCAGGTGGTCAACTTTTTATTGGAAACATCCTACGATTTTATCAATATTTTCGATGAACGACATCTTTTTCGATGAAATACCATCTATTTGGATAAAACTTCAACAAGCGATTATGCGGCCCTTATGTAAATTGCTGTAAATCCTTTTCTAAAATTCCTATCTTTCCATACTTTATGTAAACCGAAAAAAGTACTTTATTATGATTCGCACTAAGGACACTTTGGTAACCGCCTTTGCCTTGTTTTCTCTTTTCTTTGGTGCCGGCAACCTTATTTTACCTCCATTATTGGGTTTTCAGGCAGGTCCTCTTTGGTGGCTAGTTACGGTTGGTTTTTGTCTTTCAGCGGTGCTCATCCCTATTTTCGGAATCTTGGCGCATGCGAAGTTGCAAGGCACCATTTTTGATTTTGGAAAAAAGGTGTCGCCCACCTTCAGCCTGTTATATTCCCTTTTAGTGTATGCAATATCAATTAGCTTGCCATCTCCTCGCACGGCCGCCGTAACACACGAAATGGCCATAGCACCGGTCTTTGGAAGCTCTTCTCTTCTTACCAGCGTGGTGTATTTTATTCTAGTATTTATTTTTGTGATGAACCGCTCAAAGATTCTAAACATAATAGGAAAGTTTTTAACCCCCGCTATTATTTTGATTCTTTTACTAATAATAGGAATCACCCTATTCTCTTATGATTTCACCTTTGGACAAACGGCTTTCAGTAATCCGCTTTCAAAAGGAATTCTAGAAGGCTATCAAACTTTTGACGCTATAGGGGCAGTGGTAGTAGGTGGTGTGATTATCGTATCGATCAACCTTAGAAATAAAAGTGCTTCCTATGCCGAAAAAAAAGCATTGATCCGTAAGGCAGGTTGGTTGGCTGGTCTTGGACTGTTTTTAATTTATACCGGCCTTATTATAACCGGATCTTTAATGCACGGTTCGTTCGATGCGGCTATTTCGAGAACTGCTTTGTTAAGTGGTATTAGCCTTCAAACCATGGGAGGAACCGCCAACCTTTTCTTGAGTATTTTAGTAAGTTTGGCGTGTTTCACCACCGCTGTCGGTATCGTCGCGGGCACTGCTGATTTTATGAAGTATCGCTTTAAGGATTCTTCGAGGGCCTATCTTGTAACGGCCATTATTGGTTGTGTTCTAGGGGTGATGATGGGGCAATTTAACGTGGGGTACATTATTGCAGTAGCCCTGCCGGCCTTAATGTTCATTTACCCTATTACGATTGTATTGATTCTCTTAAACATGGTTACCGAGAAATTCGCTTCGCCCCTGGTATTTAGAGCCGTGGTGATTGCCACGATTCTTTTTAGTATTCCAGATTTTTTAGGCACCGTTGGGCTTGCTGATGTCGCTGCAAAGCTACAGCAGTACATTCCCTTAAGCCAGTTTAGTATGGGGTGGGTCTTTCCTGGATTTTTGGTTTTTGTCCTAACAAACTTCATCGAACGAAAACCAGAACAAGCCTAAAGGTACTCAACATTAAAACTATAATGATATTAGCATAGCTAACTATTGAGCTGTATTTAATACTAACTACTACCTCTTCATCAATTGCTCGATTTCTTCTACTTCAATGGGAATGTTCCCCATTAGGTTAAAGGGAGTCCCTTGCTCCTGAATGACCACATCATCTTCGATTCGCACTCCCATCCCCTCATCGGGAATGTAAATGCCCGGTTCAACGGTGAATACCATATTGGCTTTCATAGGCGTTTTTAACTCCCCATAATCATGGGTATTCAATCCGATATGGTGGCTGGTACCATGCATAAAGTACTTTTTATAGGCAGGCCAGTCTGGGTTCTCGCTTTGTACATCTGCCTTATCCAATAATCCCAGCCCCAAAAGCTCAGAAGTCATTACCTTCCCGACCTCAGCATGGTAGTCGGCCCAAATGGTTCCTGGAACCAACATATTCGTTGCTTCCTTCTTCACATTAAGAACGGCATTGTATACCTGTTTTTGTCTTTCGGTA
>CALLVX010000166.1 GCA_938010765.1 uncultured Flavobacteriaceae bacterium
TACTACTTTCACATTTACCGCGTTTAGTCCTTTTTTACCTTGTTGTAGTTCAAATTCTACAACGTCACCTTCGCGTATTTCATCGATTAAACCAGAAATGTGTACAAAGTGATCTTCGCTTGAACCGTCTTCAGTGATAAACCCGTACCCTTTGGAATCATTGAAGAATTTTACTGTTCCTTTACTCATAATAAAAAATTAAAAAATTATTAAAGTACGAAGATAGTATTAAAAAATTGAAACTGCTGCCTTTTAACTCCTTATCTTTCAGTACACTCCAAATGTTAACCGTAATTTTACGTTAGACCGTCGGGTCTGGTGTCATACGTAAATATGGCTTCACTTCTTTAACACCCTTTTCGAATAGTTCTTGTGCTTGCAGGGTGGTTATCGCAGGGCTTACGACCACATCTTGGCCAGATTCCCAATTTGCCGGTGTAGCCACCTTATGGTAGGCTGTGAGTTGCAATGAATCTATAACACGTAAAAGTTCGTAGAAGTTACGACCGGTCGATGCCGGGTAAGTGAGAATCAACTTAACACTTTTGTCTGCCCCAATAATGAATACAGAACGTACAGTAAGATTATTATCTGCATTTGGGTGTATCATGTCATAAAGGTTCGAAACTGTTTTGTCCTCGTCTGCTATAATCGGAAAGTTAACAACTGTTTGTTGTACTTCATTGATATCCTTGATCCACTCGAGGTGCGATTCGGCACCATCTACACTCAATGCCAACATTTTTACATTGCGCTTATCAAACTCTCCTTTGAACTTTGCGGCCGTGCCCAGTTCGGTCGTACATACAGGGGTGAAATCGGCGGGATGAGAAAACAAAATTCCCCAACCATCACCTAAATAATCATATAAATTAATAGTTCCCATAGAACTGTTCGCCGTAAAGTCGGGTGCTTTGTCACCCAATCGAATTGTTGCCATTATAGAAGGTTTTAAATTGTAAAAATCAAATACTCTACAAAATTAGTAGATTATTTGGCAGAAAGCATATTTTTAGGTTAAAAATGTATTAAAGTTCAACCTTTGTGTGTTTAAAATTACCTGCTTTTTGGCGTAACAATTTTTTTACCAATAGAAGCTGTTACTCTATTGGGTTAGCTGCGACACCATACTGTTTGGTAGTATACTCCGATTGTTTCTCCTTTGGGAGCTTATAGGACTCATTCTTACTGCTCATTGCTAAATCGAATAGACGATTTTATAACATGCTTTCTTTCACCGTAACCTGTCCTTTTTAATATGGTCTGCAAACCTAGAGATGAAAACTAATTTGAGATAAAGCTCTTTTTGACGGGAATAACAGTTGGGGGATTTCTCTTCTTTGTTGTACATATTGAAGTGATTTAAACTTTTCCCATTAGTTAACAAATTGTTTTTTTACCCATTTTTTGCCTTTTTTTCCTTCCGTGGCGGTGCTATGCAACTTAAAAAAACTGTCAAACGGGTGAAAAAATCACTAATTTTCGCTTAAACGCGAAAAGTTTAAATCACTTCATTAAGAAAGAAGTATTTACAAAAAAATAGAAAGAAAAATGGAACCAAATTTAGAAAGAAATAAAAATGAAGCGGCGAACATGGTAACATTGGAGATGTATAAAAGTGCTGTTATGGGGCTCTATGATGCAATTGCAGCGGCGAAAAAACCTTTACGACAAATAAAAGCTCTTAAGATTGCTACAACTGATACTAGTAAGCTGCATATTTTAACGGCAGCAGAAAATATGATCAAGAATAGGGATACTACTAATATTATGATGGAATTAACATCAGATGGCAGAAAAGAATTCACTAATTCTTTTGGCTTGGCCGGTTTTATGAGTCAACCAGGTTACGACGCAAATCTTGCTATAAATCTATTTAATGCTACCAAGGTAAAAAGTACTGGGTTGGCAGGAGGATACCCGGCGCCTCCAGAGATTGAATATTCAAACTATTTTATAATGGCGAGCATAGAAGTGGGCATGAGGGAACGGAACAAAGTTGAACGAGAAAGTTCGACCTATGGGGCTATCCAGACCAGCGCGGCTTCCTCTTCTACCCGAACTGAAGGTAGCGGCGCTGATTTGTCCGCGCTCGCCGTTGCCCCACATCCATTGGTAGCATCGGGGGAAGTAGATGGTGAGCAAGGCCGCGTTGCCGTTAATAAAAGAAATAGATCCTTTGGAATCAAATAGATTCCGAATTTGGAAAACCGTAAAAACATTAAACCGTCTTTCAAAACTGGTTTAGCTCAATTTTATTTTTGTAACTACTTTGCACCTGAACTCGCTAGTGATATTAGTATTCTTTGATTAATTCCCTAAAAGTTCTGTGTTTAAAATTGTTATATGGTAAGTTAGAGTTTAATGAACAAAAATCATAGATCCTTTAAATTCATATAAGGAACTCATTTAGACTTTTTTGTTTTGAATTTTCTTAGTGCCAAAACTATGAATGACAGATAGTTGAATCCTTTCCAGCTTGCGATGGTCGTATCGAACCTGTTAAGCAGTGACCGGAAGCTGTCCATCCACGCATTTGTCCTTTCAACGGCATATCTTTCATCGTAAAGGTCTTGGTCGAAATATTCGTCCCAATGGTCCGTACTCCCGTTTCGCTTGTTGAAACAGATGTTGGCATTGATCTGCTTTGCCGAACATGCCGCCCTGAAATCCTTGGAATCGAACCCTGCATCCGCGTTCAGGAACAGACCGTCCGTCGCGATGTCCGCTTGGTCTAG
>CALLVX010000167.1 GCA_938010765.1 uncultured Flavobacteriaceae bacterium
GATAAAAGCGAAATACCTGCAACTATACCTCAATGAGTTCGTCTACAAGCTTAATAGAAGGTATTTTGGTGAAAGAATATTTGATAGGTTAGTAATAGCAAGCATTACAGCAAGTGGACATTAAACGGATATACAATAAAAGATATTAGATTTTGATGTATTTAAATAGCAATATTATTCTTTAATAAAAAAGTGTGGAATTCCGTAATCTCCATCTTCTGATTTTATAAACATAAGCCCTTTTCCATTCCAACAGGTGTAGGCGTGATAATCCCTTACATTTTCAGTTGAGGCTCCAATTTTAATGCCATCTGGGGTATACTCTTCAGTAGCTCTTCCAATTGAAATACCAATATCTGTTTTTGCATAAGGATACGTGGTTGCAAGTCTTCTAGGTAAAATAGTACCTAGTGCCTCTAAATAAAGTTCAACATTATAAGTTACGGCTCCAATTTTAATGCCATCTGGTGAATACTCTTCCCGTCCTTCAACGAATTTAAAGATTGAAATACCCCTGTGAAAAGGCCCAAAAAATGACTCATCAACTCCCATAGGGTCATTGGTAGATTGCCAAGTATTAGATAACCACTGATATTTCAGTTTCCAGGTTCCTTCTAATTGATCAAGGGATTCTAATTGGGTGTAAAAGTCACTACTTCCTTTACTAACGAGGTCTAAGAATTCTGGGGACTCTGGGATTACATTTGATACGTCGTCGATTTCAATCATTTCTTCCGACTTTTCACATGAAGTAAAAAATATTGTTGCAAGGGCAAATACCGTTAATAACTTAAAGATTTTCATTTTTTTTTATTATTATTAATGAGTTCACTAATAAGTATCCACAACACTGTTAAACCCCCAATCGAAAAATGTTAAATTTTTTAAAAAATTGTCGCATCCTTCTATTTGATATTGACCTTTTTTTCAGCACTTGTGCCTTAGGGTGTCGTCAATGGAAGTTAGCATAGCCAAGTGCATTGGAGACCTGGACTGGACTCTGCTTTATTTTTTTAGGTAATCACTGGGAGTAAAATTCATCTATACCGGTTGCTCAATTGAATCCCTGCCCTTTAAGGTTCTAAGGTGTTGTTCCAAAAGGGCAAAGTCAATCGATTGAGGGTGATCAAAATTGGTTTTTCTACGGGCTTCCAGGTTGAGGTCGGAAAGGTCGTTATAATATGAATCTTGCGAAATGACCCCTACCTCCCCTTTGGGAAGCTCGTTGATGATCTGGTTCACCACGGTAGTCTTTCCGCAACCTGTTCCTCCTGCAATCCCAATTATAAGCATGTCCCCTAATTTTTCACAAAAATAGCGATTTGAAGTTCATTTTCGCTTTAATGCCAAAAATGAACATAGCAATAGCGCCCCTTTTGTGAGGGAAGCGTACTTTTGCCCAATGCAAACGCAAAATACAAAGCCGAATTTCGAATTTGTAGCCCTTATGGCAGCGTTGATGTCTATTGTAGCATTGGCAATCGACGCTTTGTTACCGGCTATTTCAACGATAGGCGTTGCAATTAACAGCATCGATCCAACGGCAAATCAGCAGTTGATTACGATGATTTTTTTAGGCCTTGGGGTAGGGCAATTGTTTTTTGGGCCGTTATCGGATAGTTTCGGAAGAAAGCCCATCGTATATATTGGCTTTGTAGTGTTTACTTTGGCCAGTTTGGTGTGTTTGACCGCAACCTCTTTAGAGTGGATGTTGGTAGGCCGGGTTTTTCAAGGAATCGGACTTTCCGCGCCTAGGTCTATTTCGATTTCCATTATCCGTGACACCTATAAGGGTGACTATATGGCTAGGGTGATGTCTTTTGTCACCGCTTTTTTTATATTGATTCCCATCGTAGCTCCTGCTATCGGTAAGTGGGTCATGGATGCCTTTGGATGGAAGGCCATTTTTCATATACAATTGGGTTTTGCCCTTCTGATAGCTATTTGGTTTTGGCGACGACAGCTAGAAACTTTAAAGCCCGAGTATAAGGTACCTTTTTCATTTCGGATATTTTTAGAGGGCTTGAAAGAGTTTTTAAAATATAAGGAAACCATCGCCTTTACCCTAACTTCCGGATTGATCACAGGTGCTTTCTTGGTATTTTTGAGTGCTGCTCAACATGTGTTTGAAAACCAATACGGACTGCCGGAAGAATTCCCTTATATTTTCGCAGGCCTTGCAGTTTCGATCGGTTTGGCCACCTTTATGAACGGTACCCTTGTTGTGCGATTTGGAATGCGTCGTTTGGCGTTTATGGCCTTGGTTGCCTTCTGTATGATTTCCGTTTTGTACGTATTATTATTTTGGGGAAGCCCTAATCCTAGTGTGCCCGTGGCGGTATTGTTCTTATCTGCCCAGTTTTTCTGCTTGGGTTTCTTATGGGGGAACTTTCGAGCGATAGCAATGGAACCAATCGGTCATATTGCGGGCATTGGTGCGGCTATCAATGGATGTGTTTCTACCTTGATTGCCGTTCCTATAGCCACCTATATAGGTAGTTTTATTGACGATACCATTTGGCCCATGTTCGCCGGCTTAGCAGTTTGTGGCTGCCTTGCATTGGGTATTTTCATGGTCGTTCGGCGTAAGAATCTGGTTTCTACGCAGACGACCGGCTAGCGGTATTTCATTAACAAGGATTAGAGGGCATTGTTCATTATATCCTTTACCACTTCCGGATTCAGCAGTGTACTGGTATCCCCAAGGTTCGAAGTGTCTTTAGAAGCGATTTTTCTCAAAATACGACGCATTATTTTTCCACTGCGTGTTTTGGGTAATCCCGGTACAAATTGAATTTTATCCAACTTGGCAATGGGGCCTATTTGTTCTGTAATTTGTTGATTAATTTCTTTTCGCAGGTTATCGCGATCACGGCTTTCCCCAATTTCCTTTAGGATTACATAGCCATAGAGCGCATTCCCTTTAATATCATGTGGGAAGCCCACAATTGCCGACTCTGCGACTGCTGGGTGTTCGTTGATACTATCTTCTATGGGAGCGGTTCCCAGATTATGCCCAGAAACAATGATCACATCATCTACCCGCCCTGTAATACGATAATAACCGACTGCATCGCGCAGGGCGCCGTCACCGGTAAAGTACATGTTGTCGTAGGCTGAAAAATAGGTGTCCCGATAGCGATTATGGTCTCCCCAAATAGTACGGGCGATCGAGGGCCAAGGGAATTTAATACACAAACGGCCTTCTACCTGGTTCCCAACTATCTCGTTGCCATTTTCATCCATTAAGGCGGGCTGTATGCCAATGAAAGGCAAGGTTGCATAGGTAGGGGTGGTCGGAGTCACATATGGTATGGGAGTAATCATGATGCCGCCTGTTTCCGTTTGCCACCAAGTATCAATAATAGGGCTATTTTTTTTGCCCACATTGTTATTGTACCAGTGCCATGCCTCTTCGTTAATAGGTTCTCCAACAGAGCCCAATACCTTGAGACTCGATAGGTCATACTTTTCAACGAAATCGAGCTTTTCCTTAGCCAAGGCCCGTATAGCAGTTGGCGCTGTATAAAACTGGTTTACCTTGTGTTTTGCTATAACCTCCCAAAACCGCCCGAAATCGGGATAGGAGGGAACCCCTTCGAACATTACGGTAGTTGCCCCATTTGCCAAAGGGCCGTAGATGATATAAGAATGCCCGGTGATCCAACCAATATCGGCCGTACACCAATACACGTCTTTTTCGCGGTATTGAAAGGCATTTTTAAACGTATAGGCGGTGTACACCATGTATCCTGCAGTAGTATGTACCATCCCCTTGGGCTTGCCCGTAGAACCGGAGGTGTACAAAATAAACAGTGGGTCTTCCGCATCCATCACCTCGGCAACATAGTCTGCATAGGAAGCATCTAATAAGGGTTGTAACCATTGATCACGGCCCGCTTTCATTTTCACATCGGAGTCGATACGCTTTACGACCAATACATCGTTTACGCCCAGACACTCTTCCAAGGCTTTATCAACAATGCCTTTCAAGTCAATTGTCTTAGCGCCCCTAAAGGATCCATCGGAGGTAATGACCATCTTACAATCCGAATCGTTGATCCGAGTTGAAAGGGCGTTGGCAGAAAATCCTGCAAAAACAACCGAATGAATAGCACCTACGCGTGCACAAGCGAGAACAGATACTGCCAACTCCGGAATCATCGGGAGATAAATACATACCCGATCGCCTTTTTTAATTCCATTTTCTACCAAAACATTCGCCATACGACATACACGCTCGTGCAATTCCCGGTAACTTATATGTTCTGCCTCGGCCTTGGGGTCGTTCGGTTCAAATAAAATTGCTGTCTTATCTCCGCGAGTAGGTAAGTGGCGATCCAAGCAATTTTCGGTAATATTCAGTTTGGCGCCTTCGAACCATTTGATTTCCGGTTTTCCGAAATCCCAGCTGAGCACCTTGTCCCATTTTTTTCTCCAAACAAAATGTTCTTCTGCAATTTCTTCCCAGAACCCTTCCGGATTGCGAACCGATTTTCGGTATACTTGAAAATATTCTTCTAAGTGTTTGATGTGGTAATTGCTCATTACTGTATTTTTTAAGCTTTTATGCTACTTCACTAGTGATCTACTGCCTCTCCCACGCCACTTGGGATTCGTATGTCCTCTACTATTTCCTGTACTTTTTCAGGAGGTGACGGGGTAAATTGCATTACCATGATCGAGACCACAAAGTTCACGATCATGGCAATGGTACCAAAGCCTTCCGGAGAGATTCCGAACCACCAGTCTTTGGTAAGACCCGCAACTGCTCCTTTTCCTCCGTCGAAAACACCGAACTTGAATTTGAGTATATAAAAAATCATCAAGGAAATACCTACCACCATACCGGTAATAGCACCTTCTTTGTTCATCTTTTTATAAAAAATACCAAGAACGATCGCGGGAAAAAAGGAGGCGGCAGCCAGACCAAATGCCAAGGCAACAACGGCAGCTACAAATCCTGGGGGATTAATACCAAAATACCCGGCGATCACTACCGCGACAGTTGCGGCCCCTCTGGCGGCCCAGAGTTCTCCCTTTTCAGAAATACCGGGATTGAAAACTTTTTTGATCAAATCATGCGAAACAGATGCCGAAATTACCAACAACAAGCCGGCTGCGGTAGACAGTGCCGCGGCGAGGGCGCCAGCGGCGACCAAAGCGATGACCCATGCAGGAAGGTTGGCGATCTCAGGGTTTGCTAAAACCATGATATCATTATCAACAGTAAGCTCATTCTTAGCTTTGTCGGCCACATATTGAATTTTCCCATCTCCATTTTTGTCATCGAACTTGATCAGTTTTGTTTTTTCCCATTTCGTAAACCAATCGGGCATATCGGCATATTCCCGATTACTTACGGTATTGATCATATTCGTACGGGCAAAGACGGCCACTGCCGGAGCGGCGGTATACAATATAGCAATCAATAGCAGTGCAAGACCGGCCGATTTTCGTGCATCTTTTACCCGCTTAACGGTAAAGAATCGTACAATTACATGTGGTAGACCAGCTGTCCCGACCATAAGGGCCATGGTGATAGCAAAGACATCTATCGTTGATTTGGAACCGTTTGTATATTCATTAAACCCAAGTGCGGTAGAGAGGCCATCAAGTTTGTCCAATAAGTACATGCCAGAGCCATCGTTCACGGTAGACCCCATACCTAGCTGGGGAATAGGGTTTCCCGTCATTTGTATCGAAATAAAAATCGCAGGAACCATAAAGGCAAAAATCAACACACAATATTGTGCCACCTGAGTATAGGTGATACCTTTCATACCTCCCAAAACGGCATAGAAGAGTACGATTACCATACCGATGACCACCCCTGTATTAATGTCAACTTCCAAAAATCGGGAAAAAACCAGGCCAACTCCTCGCATTTGACCCGCCACATAGGCGAAAGAGACTAGCAAGGCACAAAAGACCGCCACCATACGTGCAGAATTGGAGTAATACCGATCTCCGATAAAATCGGGTACCGTGAACTTTCCGAATTTCCGAAGGTAAGGGGCCAACAATAAGGCAAGTAACACATAGCCACCTGTCCACCCCATAAGGTATACAGAGCCATCATAGCCTGCAAAGGATATAATACCCGCCATAGAGATAAAAGAGGCCGCAGACATCCAATCGGCTGCGGTGGCCATTCCGTTTGCTAATGGCGAAACACCACCACCGGCAACATAAAACTCTTTGGTAGATCCCGCCCGGGACCAGATGGCAATACCAATGTAAAGGGCAAAGGTGATACCGACTAGAATATATGTCCAGGTTTGAACGGTCATACTTTTTGGGTTAAAGGTTGGTGCTTAGTTGGTTTTTCAATTTTTTGGTAAGGTGAAACGGCTAATTTATTCATTGTAACCGTATTTTTTATCGAGTTTATTCATTAATCGTACGTACACAAAAATGAGTACTACGAATACGTAAATAGACCCTTGTTGCGCAAACCAAAAACCAAGTTTGAACCCGCCTATTTTAATTTCATCCAAGTTATCTTTAAATAGAATTCCGGCTCCATAGGACACAGCAAACCAAATTGCAAGTAAAATAAAGAGGTATCTGACATTTTCTCTCCAATAAGCGGAAGCCTTTTTTTGTTTATCTGACATATCTTCTTCTCGTATAGGGTACTTTAAACTTAGATGCTTTCAAACAAAAGAACTCATCTTTTAGGAATTTTTTGACTGTTATTTTTACAATTTACACACTGAAATTGGCTTTTTTAGAGCTACTTGTTAAGCTAATTGTTACCGGTTTTATCACCGAGTTTGTTCATTTAGGTATTTACCGGCTAATATAAGTATTTGTACTATACCGCTATCCTGGCAAGAAAACTACCCCACTAGAGGAATCTCGTTTTGCACCGGTTACGGAACAGAGTATATTAATTTCTTTTTCTATTCGTAAGGCTCCCATCAAGGCAAAAACGAGGGCTTCCTTAAATTCTATTAAAGTCGGGTCTGGAACAATGACCTTGGTGGCCGCTCCCAATTTTTTCTGAAGCGTTTCAATAAGAAAATGGTTGAGGGCTCCGCCACCGGTAACAAAAAGGTTGGTCGAAGTTCCGTTGCTATTTAACTTTATTTGTTGTGCCACTTTCTCACAAACATGATGTACCCCCGTGTGTAACAAGTTTTCAATAGTATCATCGGTGGCGTCTACGATTGGCGCCACTTCTTCTACAAACCACTCATATCCTATTGATTTAGGGTGGGGTAGTAGGTAGTATTTTAACTCATTTAATTTTTGCAGCATAACAGAATTAATAGTTCCTTTTGCCGCAAGTTTCCCCCCGGAGTCATAGTCGAGTCCTATTTTACGGGTACTGTAGTTTAGTATCATATTGGCCAAACCAATATCGTATGCAATTCTCTTTCCCTTTTGCTCAAAAGAAATGTTGCTTATGCCTCCGAGATTCAAACAGAAATCGTACTTACCAAAAAACAAACGATCTCCGATGGGTACCAAGGGGGCACCTTGGCCACCTAAAGAAACATCGTTGGTTCGGAAATCACAGACGACTTTTTGCCCGCTGGCATTTGCTAGGTGCTGCCCAGAGCCTATTTGAAAGGTGAGGCCATTCTTTGGACGATGATGCGAAGTATGCCCATGACTTGCTATGTAATCGATTGGGAGTTTGTGTTCTTCGATGAACATCTTGGCCTGTTCTCCCAACCAAGTGCCATAATCATTGCTAAACAAAAGCAATTCATCTGCCTTTAAAAAAATTGAATCCTTCAACTCAACTTGCATTTCAGCAGTGTAGGAAACACTTTTTGTTTTAGAGATTTCAAAAGACCATTGGTCTAACTCTTTTTTTAGGATGCAATATGCCAAGTCTAGACCGTCTAAGGAGGTGCCAGACATAAGACCTAGAATATTAAAGGTTTTCATACGCTATGGGTATTAGGTTTGTTCGTAAGACGTGGTTTTATATTTTTAGTTTACATCTTTGATAGTCACTGGTAATTTGCCATTTGCTTTTACATCCCCCATGAAATGCAGGCCTGCATTATGCTTAAAGGCCTTTAAGTTTTGGTATACGCAAACAACAGCGATCGCCCGCTTGGTCTGAATCAAATTTAGGACATAGGGGTTTCCAAAAACGTACAGGACTACCTTCTTTGTTTCCATCAATTTATTAATGAAATCAAGTTCTTGTTTTGAAATTTCAAAGTTGTTAGCGGGTTTTACTTTTGGAGGTGTTAGCAATAAAAGAATATTTTCACTTGAGATCTGAGCTTCCAGTGCCTTGATTTTCTCTTCGATCTGGTAGACCGTGTGTGTTTCACTATCTTTTTGGAGACTTACAGATTGATAGCCTTCTTCCCTAAAGGCGGCTATTTTTTTTTCGGTTCCTTTTGCCAACGTTAAACTAGCTTCTGCTAGCTTTGAGTTCAAAAGAGCGACATCAGAAAGTTGTTCGTTATTTCCCTCTCGGGAAAGGATTGCTTTTTCTTTCAATCGCCATACCCTTTCAAAACTCGCTTCAATTTGTGCTGCATCCGCATTTTTTAAAATAGCCGAAACACCTTCACGAACGTTTTCTGCAAAGCATAGCACATCGTTACCTGCTTCGAAGGCCAACCATTCCAATTCTCCTTTAACAGGATAGTTTTTTGCAACCGCATGCATATTTAGTGCATCTGAGATAACTACCCCCTGGAAACCCATTTCCGCTCTAAGAATGCCTTTGATAATACGCTTTGATATGCTTGAGGAAATATGGCTGCCGTTCGTTAAGGAGGGAACCGATAAATGGCCTATCATCACCGAATCGACTCCTTCATCGATGAGTTTTTGAAAAGGATATAGCTCGTTGGAAAAAAGGGTTTCTTTTGATTTGTTGATCAAAGGCAATTCTAAATGAGAGTCGGTAGCCGTATCTCCGTGACCTGGAAAATGTTTAATACTGGTAAGCACTCCTTGACTTTCTGTGCCCTTAACAAAAGCGATCGCCTTTTCGGCAACCTTTAATTTGTTCTCCCCAAAAGAGCGGTACCCGATTACGGGATTTTCGGGATTGTTATTTATATCTACCACTGGCCCTAAGTTCCAATGTATACCTGCGACCTTGCAATCATGGGCAATGTTTTTTCCTACCTCAAATAGAAGTTCATTTTGACCCTGAATCGCCCCAAGGGCGATTGCGTACGGATATTGTGGCGTATTCTCTATTCGCATTGCCAAACCCCATTCTGCATCAATTGCGATCAATAAAGGATGCTTTGCCGCTTTTTGGTAGCGTATGATCATTGCCTTTAGTAAATCGAAACTGTGCTTATTGAAAACAACTTCTTTCTTGCCCTCAAAGTTCGTAGCTGCGCTGGCGCGGCTATGAAAAAAACAAAGGGAACCCACGTAGCTTTCGGAAATCAGTTTTTCTAATTTCTGTATTTCTTCTTCTGAATCATTGATAAATGCAGCGGGCATAAAAAGTTGCCCTACTTTCTCTTTTAAGGATAGTTGTTCATGGGCTTTATTGTAAGGGATGGGCCTATGCATCTGATGAGGTCGTTTTTTTACCAAAATCAGCGGGATACTTGATGTATTTTAACAGGAAAAATGCTGGTAAAGCGGCTACCACTACCCAAATAAAAAATCCATCGTAACCTAGCCATTTTTGAATATAACCGCTTAACATTCCGGGCAACATCATTCCCAAAGCCATAAAACCGGTGGCAATTGCGTAGTGCGATGTTTTCGATTTTCCTTCGGCGATATAGATTAAATACATCAAGAAAGCGGCAAATCCAAACCCATATCCAAACTTTTCAAAAACGACTGTGGCCGAGACTGCATAGACATTTGTAGTATTGGTGAACGCTAAAATTGCATAAAGTACATTGGGAAGATTGAGCGATAATACCATGGGGAGCATCCATTTTTTAAGTCCGTCTCTTGAGATGAGTATTCCTCCTAAAATACCGCCTATTGAGAGCATAATAACCCCCGCTGTTCCAAAAATAGCACCTATTTCCTCAGTAGAATATCCCAGTCCTCCTTTTGAAGGGTCATCAAGTAAAAAGGGTGCCGCCATTTTCACCAATTGGGATTCCCCTAAACGATAGCATAGAATAAAAGCAAGCGCAATCCCGATTTGAGGTTTTTGAAAGAAAGAAACGAACACTTCGATAAAGCCTTTTGGTTTTTGAACTGTAACAGCTGTGGAAGCTTCAAATTTTGGTGCAGTAAAAAAATTGGTTACGGTTAGCAGTACCATTAAAAATGCGGCGGCTGTCATCGTAATACTCCAGGCCTTGGTATTGTCCCCATAGTAATGTTCTAAATAACCTGCCAAGATAACGATCAACCCTTCTCCCGTAACCATGGCCAGTCGATAAAAAGTACTACGCATCCCCACAAAAAAAGATTGTTTTTGCTCTGACAGACCAATCATATAATACCCATCAGAAGCAATATCATTGGTCGCCGATGCGAATGCCGCCATCCAAAAACAGGCCAGAGTGGTCATAAAAAACATGTTGGTGGGTAAGGACAAACCGACTCCTAACAATGCCACGGCGATTAGTAATTGCATTCCCAAGAACCATTTCCGTTTTGTGCTTTTTAGATCAACAAAGGGGCTCCAAAGCGGTTTTAGTACCCAAGGTAGGTACAGCAAACTGGTGTATAAGCCTATGTCTTCGTTGCTAACTCCCAGTTTTTTATACATTATTACAGAAACAGTTACCACTAATACATATGGCAAGCCTTGGGTAAAATATAATGTGGGCACCCATGCCCATGCCCATTTATCTTTTTGTATCATTTAATAAAGTTAGAATTCATGATCTTACTTCATATTATAGAGAGGTTCTTTTTTTTAAAGGTACTATTATCGGGTCGGTTTCCCTGCCATAAAAGTCTATAAAACTAAGCGCTACATACCTTCTTTTTTTTAATAATTCGGACGAAAAAACGACAAGCCCATTTTTACGAACTAGGGTCTTCCCTTGAAGTTTTTTTATTGAGTACTCATCCGATTTTCTTTTTCCCGATTTGAAAACAAGGGCATATCGAAACCCGTCGAGGCCTTTAAACTTAAACCGCAAAGAATCGGCTGTTTTTTCGAGAATACTGAGATCAATGGCGTTTTTGCCCATTTCAGGCGCTAAGGATGAGATGGGAGGTAGCGCATCGTATTGATAATATTTTTTTTGCAGTTCCAAAACAATATCCTGGTGATCGTTCATTAAGCTTTTAGCACTAAAAAATACGTTTCCTTTAACAGGACCCGTTTTACGTGCCATAAGCAATTGCCTGGGTAATTCTTCGGGGTCGTCCCAAGCCTTATCGGCATTTGCACGAATTTTATACGGACCGTTGCCAATATAAAGATTGGTGGTATTGTTGTTTTTGGCCCACCAGTTGATTATTTTTCTATGGGATGCCACTGAAAGTTCCATACTCCAATACACTTGTGGAACCAGATAATCGAGCCATCCCTGGCTTGCCCAAAGTAGGGGGTCGGCAAATAGGTTTTCGTAGGTGGTTTGCCCGGCCTGGGTATCTGAACCTCTTGGGTCGGTAGTTTTGTTCTTCCATACCCCGAACGGACTCACTCCAAACTGAACCCAAGGTTTTTTTTCCTTTATATAGTTGTGACTGTTTTGCACCAGCGAATCAATATTCGCGCGGCGCCAATCGGGAAGTGATTGGTTTGGTAAGTGGTGTTGGGAAAAAGTAGTAGAATCATTAAAAACTTCTCCTTGAATAGTATAGGGGTAGAAGTAATCATCAAAATGTATCCCGTCTACATCGTAATTGGTAACTATCTCTTCAATTACCTGTACCATGCGATGTCTTACTTCTGGTAATCCGGGGTCGCAGTAGTACTTTTTTCCATAGCGCACCATCCATTCTGGGTGCAGGTTATAGTCGTGTATCGGACTCAGTACATCGGTTTTCAAATCAAAAGTGGCCCTATAAGGGTTGGGCCAAGCGTGAAACTCCATTCCTCTTTTGTGCGTTTGATGAATCATCCATTTCAATAGACTTTCCTGATTTTCCCTGAACTTCCCTTCCCGACCGGTAAGAAAGCGCGACGATGGTGCATAGTCCGATTTATAGAAGGCATCACCAGCCGTACGAATCTGTACGATGGCCGCGTTGAAGTTCATTTGGTCGTAAAAATCTAGAATTTCTAGAAAGTCTTTCTGCTGTTTTAGTACGGCATCGGTTCCATTTTTTGGCCAGTCTATATTAACTACGGTAGCTACCCAAAAACCTCTAAACTCGGCCTTGGGTTGGGGAATTTTTAAGCTGCTGCAAGAAGCAATACCAATAAGAAGAATACATAAAAAACCTCGCATATAAATTTTCAGAGGATTATCATTGATAAATGACCTTACAATTGCGAAACTACCTATACGAGTAAGCTTACTTGAACCGATAGCGCACAAAACCTTCCATAGCCTCGTATTCGGCCATTCCCAAAGCATTGTATTTTCGAGCAGTTTCCTTATTTCGCTGCTCTGCCCGTTGCCAAAATTCACGATTGTCGTTGCCGGGGAACATGGCAGCATCCTTTTGTGACTGGTGTTTGAAAATAGCGTTCTTTTTTCGCTGCATGTCTTTCGGGCCGATAGGAACCGTCATCTCCATATCTGAAATATCCCATTCCTGCCAAGCACCTCGATATAACCAAAGATAACAATCATTAGTCCATTCTGCACCTTCTTTTACAAGTCGACCCATTGCTTCGTAGATAATTTGAAGACATACCCGGTGAGTACCGTGCGGGTCGGAAAGGTCGCCTGCAGCAAAAATTTGGTGCGGTTGTACTTTATTCAGAAGATCATATGTTAATTGAACATCTGCGCTTGTATACGGATTTTTCTTTACGGTTCCCGTTTCATAAAACGGTAGGTTTTGAAAGTGGGCATTCGATTCTTTTACCCCACAATAGCGACAAGCGGCAAGCGCTTCTCCCTTTCTGATCAACCCTTTGAACTGCTGTATTTCGGAGCTATCTACCTGGCCGGGCAATTTGTTGCTTAGAAACTCCCGTACCTCCCTGAATTGTTTTTGCAGCGCGGTATTGTCTTGTTGTATATCGGTAGCGAAATCCATAAATCGTATTACTTCATCATCAAATACCGCAATATTCCCCGAAGTTTGATAGGCCACATGTACTTCATGTCCTTGATCTACTAAACGGAGTAGTGTGCCACCCATAGAAATTACATCATCATCGGGGTGCGGACTAAAAATAAGGGATGTTTTTGGGTAGGGCGACTTTCGCTCGGGGCGACTACTATCATCGGCATTTGGTTTCCCTCCTGGCCACCCGGTAATAGTGCGTTGTAAATGGTTGAATACTTTTAAATTGATATGCTCGGCCGATCCTATTTCTGCTACTAAACTACCCATGCCATGCTCATTGTAATCCTCGTTCGTCAATTTTAAAATTGCTTTATCGAGTTTTTCGGAAAGCCAAATTGCGGCTTTATTGATGAGGTTGTCCGTCCAATTACATTCACTGGTGAGCCAAGGGGTGAAAATCCTTGTGAGAGATGAGGAAGCTGCGTGATCAACAATGAAATCGCAGTTATCATGCTTTTGTAAAAAGGTGGCAGGGACCGACTCTTTGATTTTTCCTTCAACCGCTTGTTTAATAATGCCCGCCTTGCCTTCTCCCCATGCCATTAAAATTATGCGTTTAGCGTTCATAATGGTACCTACCCCCATGGTCAAGGCTTTTGAGGGGACATTTTCAAGACCAAAGAAATCACTTGCCGCATCGAGTCTAGTAACCCTATCTAAACGTACCATTCTGGTTTTACTCTTTAGAGAGGAGCCCGGTTCGTTGAAACCGATATGGCCAGTTCTACCGATTCCCAGAACTTGTATGTCGATACCCCCGGATTTTGCTATTTTGTTTTCATATTCCGAACAATACTCTTTGACGTCTTCCTTTTCTAAGGTACCATCAGGAATATGAATATTTTCTTTTTTTATATCAATATGATCAAAGAGATGCTCGTTCATAAAACGTACATAACTATGCAAAGAATCGGGAGACATGGGAAAGTATTCATCCAAGTTAAAGGTGATGACATTTTTAAAGCTCAACCCTTCTTCTTTATGGAATTTTACTAAAAAATCATAGACTTTCGTTGGTGTAGATCCTGTAGCCAACCCTAGCACCACATTTTTTCCTATTTTTTGACGCTGACGAACCAGTTCTGCTATTACATTGGCTACAAAAAAAGAAGCTTCTTCGGAACTTTCGTGAATAACAGTATTAATTTTTTCAAATTTCCGCGATTCTTCATCGGTGGGATAGTTCATACTCATGGGTTTTGTGGATGTTACTGACATTCGACTGGCTTTTTAAAAAAATAAACAGGACAAATGTACATAAAAAAATCAATAATTGCTGTTTTATGCTTTTTATTTTGCTGTTTTGTGCTTTTATTGAATTTTAAATAAAATATCTATATCTAAAACAGTAAAAAACGGCATATGGAAATATTATCTATCTTTGCGAAACAGAAATGTTGATACATGCTTAAAGAAGAGCGCCAACGCGTTATTTTAAATGAAGTAGCCTTACACAATAGAGTGTTGCTTACAGATATTGCCGAATCTTTGGATGTGTCTATCGATACGATACGGAGAGACGTGAAAGAGTTGGACGCCGAGCATAAACTGAAAAAAGTGCATGGCGGTGCGATTTCGCTTGGCTTTACCAGTGAGCGTACTCGAAATACCAATGTGTATGCACTAGAGGAAAAAGTTAAAATAGCTGAGAAAGCCGTGAAACTTCTGAAGGATGGTGCCGTGGTCTTTATTGACGGAGGCACTACCTGCTTAGAAATGGCCCGTTTGGTACCCGAGCCCCTTCAATTTACTTGCTTTACCTTAAGCCTGCAGGTGGCTTTTGAGCTTTTAGACAAACCGAACGTAGACGTCATCTTTATTGGAGGTAAAATTTCAAGAGATGCCCAAATCGCAATTGGCGGTCATACGATACAGCAATTATCAGAAATTAAGGTGGATTATAGTTTTATAGGAACCGGTTATGTTGATTCATTGTACGGGTTAACTGAGTTTGATTGGGATATTGTACAACTAAAGAAGGCAGTTTTAAAGGCAGCAAAAAAAACGGTCTTGCTTTGTATTTCAGAAAAATTAAATTCCCAACATCGATACAAGACCTGCGATATAAATGAAATAAATACGATGATTACCGAGTTAGAACCGGAAAACAATCTCTTGAACCTTTTTCGGGATCGTGATATTCGATTACTATAATTTTAAGGACGACCCATTAATCGACCTAGTATGATACAACCCATAATGTATAGGTTTAATAATATCAAAATTTAAAAATGCAGTATAAAAAAATAACGGAAACCCCATCGAATCACGACCATTTGGAGCAAATGGATACGACTACCATTTTAAGTAAGATGAACGAAGAGGACGCTAAAATAGCGACGGCGGTGCGGTTGGTTATTCCAAAGATAACGGAGCTAGTAGATGCGTTGGTAGAGCGTTTTGAAAAAGGGGGACGCTTGTTTTACATTGGGGCCGGCACCAGTGGTCGTTTAGGAATATTGGATGCTTCCGAGATACCACCCACTTTTGGCATGCCGCATGAAAGGGTAGTGGGGCTTATTGCCGGGGGTGATACAGCGATCCGCAAGGCTGTTGAGAATGCAGAGGATGACACAATACAAGCCTGGAAAGATTTGACCCAGCATGCTATAAATTCAAATGATGTGGTGGTAGGTATTGCCGCCTCGGGAACGACCCCTTATGTATTGGGAGGTATTCGGGACGCCAAGAAAAATGGGTTGCTTACGGCAGGCATAACCAATAACCCAGGGGCACCCTTGGCACAAGTATCTGATATTCCCATAGCAGTAAATGTAGGTCCTGAATTTGTGACCGGAAGTACGCGAATGAAAAGCGGCACCTCCCAAAAATTGGTTTTAAATATGATTTCTACCGCCCTTATGATTCGAATAGGACGTGTAAAGGGAAACAAAATGGTGAATATGCAACTTAGCAATGACAAATTGGTGGATCGCGGAACCCGCTATGTTATGGAGGGCCTAGGAGTAGGATACGAAGAGGCCGAAGGATTATTAAAGAAACATGGTTCTGTTAAAAAGGCTATAGAAAGCACTCATAAATAAGCACTATTTTTCGATTGCGGTCACCTCTTCAATACGAACCATCCTATCGGAATGATTCCCCCAAGAGTTTAAGATATAGTTCATCACATCGGCGATTTCTTCGTCTTCAAGTCCCATGGGAGCCATGATACCATTATAGGTTTGTCCGTTGACTACTAATTCGCCTTGTTGTCCAAATTTGACCCCTCTGATACTGGCTTCGCGATTTTGTGCTAAATAATCTGATTTTGCCAGTGGCGGAAAAGCCCCTTCGACCCCTTCACCCTTTTCAAGATGACAGCTAACACAGAAATTGGCATAAATTTCGCCACCTCGCTGTATGCTTTCTTCCAAAGTGGGTTCTTGATAAAGCTGGGAAACGGCCGTTAATACACAGGTGAAATAAAGAAAAATGAACGTTTTCATAAATATGCAGATTAGCTTTTTGGAACTAATTTATAGATTCCTTTGCCTTCAACGGCTACATAAATTAGCCCGTCAGGGCCTTCTTTCACATCCCGAACACGTCCGAGCCCAGGCAGTAATTTTTCCCGTTTTACTACTTTTCCCCCCTCTAGAACCAAACGTTCCAAGTATTGAAAAACCAAGGACCCCACTAGCAAGTTATCCTTGTAGTCTCCATAGTTATCGGAGGTTACGAAGCTCATCCCACTTGGTGCAATGCTGGGAACCCAGTAATGAACGGGTTGTTCCATGCCTTCCATAGCTGTTTTGTCTGTAATAGAAGTGCCGCTGTAATTTATCCCATAGGTAATCACTGGCCAACCATAATTGGCACCCTTTTTTACGATATTGAGTTCGTCACCACCCCTTGGACCGTGTTCATGGTTCCAAATAACCCCTGTTTTCGGGTGTTTTACCAATCCTTGCGGATTTCTGTGGCCATAACTAAAAATAGCAGTTTTTGCCCCTTTTTTCCCTACAAACGGATTATCTTTCGGAATACTACCATCATCTAATAAACGGTATACCTTACCACAATCCTTATTAATATCTTGAGGGTTTACATCCCTATTTCCGCGATCACCTACTGAGAAATAAAGGTATCCTTCATTATCAAATGCAATTCTTGAACCAAAGTGTTGCCCCTTTGTAGTGTTAGGTGTAGCCTTATATAATAACTCGCTATTAACTAGTGAGTTATCTTTTAATTGAGTCCGAATCAAAGCAGTGTTTCCGCCTTTTTCTTTGCCCTCTTTGGAGCTATAGGTCATATAGATCCAACCATTATTTTCGTAATCGGGGTGCAGTTCAATATCTAGAAGGCCCCCTTGTCCACGATTATAGACTTCGGGAACACCTTCTATCATCGTTTTTTTACCTTTTTCAAAATGGATGAGCGACCCGGTTTTTTCGGTGACGAGCATACTATCATCGGGTAGGAAAGCCATTCCCCACGGAATCTGCAGTTCATCGATCAGCAACTCTGCTGTAAAAGGTGTTTTAGAAGGTGTATCTATTTGGTTTTTAGCATCTTGAGCGCAAGATGTGTAAAGCATAACAACGAAAAGAGATAAAACCAGTACACTATTTTTCATAAAACAACGTTAAGTAATTATTATTAAGGTAGCCTCAGGGCTATAATATAAAGAGAATTTATAAGTTTAAACAATTACGCTAAAGAATATTCAGATTCCCAAAGTCGCTTATTCTTTTCAAAGAAACTTAACCTATGCTCCCCAAAAAAACAAGGCACCTCGTGTATGCCGTACTATTGCTTCTTCTTTCGGCAGTATGTACTTCGGCAATTGCAAATACCAATGTTTATGAGTTTATAGCAGAGGTCGTGACGGTCGTACAGCCGGAAACAACCAACACAGCTGCTCCCAACGATGGTCTCAAGGAACGACTTCTAGAAAGCACTTCGGAAGATGCCCTTGCAGCCCCCTTATTCTTCAATATTGTTGGCGCAGATGAGATTGTCACCTGTCCCAATACTGGAACCCAAGTGTTTAGATTCAATCTTTGTGGAGATTTTGATGATCGGATAATTACGTTATCAGGGAGCTATAGTTCTATCAACTGGTATCAGCTGGGAGGATCCTGTTCTCCAGACATAAACAATGATTGTCCTGATACAAATGCGAGTTGTTATGGTACGCCCATACAGACCGGACCTACTTTTAACTTAAGTGCGCTATCTATCTCATCTACAGTGGGTGCTGAATTTAGGGTAGTTGCCGATGGTCAGCAATTCTTTTTCAAAGTTAAAAAGAGTAGTATCACACAAACATTTGTAAAAAACGATGTTATCTGTGGCGTTCCTGGAAGAATACAGATAACCAACCTATCTAGTGCCTATGAGTTTAGTATTGATGCCGGAAGTGGTTTTGGGCCATGGCAGGGAGCTATTTTCGATAATTTAGCAGCTGGCACCTATATTGTAAAGGCACGATTGCAAAGTACTCCTGATGCTTGTGAATACCCATACGCCCCAATTGTTATTGACCAACAGGATATGGATATCGACGTTACTTTTGTGGATGCCTTATGTTCGGGAGAAACAGGAAGTATTACGGTTAATGCCACCCCGGGAATTGGTCCTTATAAGTATACCTTATTAGATGCGGCCGGGATTGCACAAGAATTTACCGCCTTTGTTTCTGATAATCCCTATACTTTTTCCGCTGTAGGTTTTGGTACCTATACAGTGCAAGTTGAAACGCCTCAATGTACGGGAGATCCTTTGAACGGGATCGATCCGCCACGACAAAGCTTGGATACCTCTGGCAATCCACTTTCAATAGGGAACGGGGTCGCCGCATTGGATGCAAGAGCTGAACCGAATAGTAGTTTTAGTACCGCCTGTGGCATCACAAGTGTAGATATTACGGTATATACATCTGGAGGTACCGCACCTTACACCTATATAGTAAATGGCGCAGGTCCTACCAGTCCCTCCTATACAGATAATAGGATAGAAACGGTAACAACTCCCGGCACCTACGAATTTACGATTACCGATGCCAATGGTTGTGAGATTACCGCTTCGGCCAATGTTGCTGAACTTACTCCACCCGATATTACCGTCAGTGGTGTAGATGGTACCTGTACAAATGGAGGAGCACGATTGGAATTTACCATTGTGGATGCTAAAGGTTTTGATTTATCCTTTAGAGCAGATTCTGCGGACCCTTGGAGTACCAATCCGATTTTATCCGTTGCGGCAGGTACCTATAATAATATAGAAGTGCTATACGAATCAGGGGCATTCAATTGTATCCTTGCGATACCCACTCCTGTGACGGTTACCGAAGTAGGTTCCATTAATGGTAACGCAGTAAAAATAGCAGACCGTACCTGTATTCTTGGTGGCGGTGTAAATGGTGGTGAGATAGATATTCAGGGAGTTTCGGGAGGTTCTGGAACTGGTTATCAATTTAGTATCGATGGGGTGAACTTTAGTCTCGCATCGAATTTTCCCGGACTAGCGGCCGGTACCTATGCACCTACTATTATTGATGATAGTGGCTGTAGAAGAGATTTGACACCAATTACGATAGACGATGTAGACCCACCAACAGACATCACTTTTGCACAAAGTAATATCAACTGTACGGCAGCGACGTCTGATGTGCAATTGACACCTACAAGTACCAATGCGATTGCGACCTATGAAATATTGACTCCTATTACGCGAACGAATGGGACAGGACTGTTTACAGCTCTCGACACTGGGGTCACATATGAATTTAGAATTACTGATGTAAACAATTGTAGTTATACCGAAACTTTTACCCCTGTGCTTACCAGTTCTATACGTGCTCGCGTAAAATCAGGTGGTGATCTACGCGTCTGTACAGGTGCAACCGATGGTACCGGAACTTTCCTGATTGACGGATTTGCAAACAATTACACCTATGATATCAATGGCGGATTGTTCACAGGCGGACCTCAAAATGATCTGGAAGTTGATTTACCACTTTCAGGTGCCGGTACATATACCATTGTTGTTACAGATGTAGATACTGGTTGTGCAGATACCGCTTCTTTTACGATTGACGCGCCAGCAGCACCAATTGATCTAACGGCCAATGTTACCGATATGGCCTGTTCCAATGGAAATATCGGAAGGGTGATTGCAACGGCTACCGATGGCTGGGGTGGATATTTATATACTTTGACATACCCAGGAGGAGGAACCACAGTTGGCCCGAAAACGGGCAGAACATTTAACAACCTTTCTGTCGCCGGAACCTATACCTTATCCGTTCAGGATGCTGAAGGTTGTACCGACAGTCTTACATTTAATTTATCACCTGTAAACGCTCCGACCATTGCCTTGGATGCAGGAGCAACGGATTATTGTTATATTCCTGGACCTGGCGCTACCGTAGCTGTTTCATCCACCGCCGGATCTGCGGCCATAGGAACCCATCAGTACCGAATTAATGGTGGTGCACTGCAAGGAAGTCCTGTTTTTACAGGTTTGACACCCGGTAACTATACAGTGGAAGTGGTGGATGCAAATAACTGTCGAGATCAAATAAACATTACCATACAACCTCAGTTAAGGGTGAATACCAGCATCGATACGGCTATTCCTTGTGGGGGCGCTCCCGGACAAGTACGGGTGCAAGTGACCGGAGGATACTTGGCAAATGCCACCCCGAAAGAGTATCAGGTAAGTGATGATAACGGGGTTTCCTATGGGGCCTTGCAACCATTGACCGCGAATAGCTTTTTATACCCAGTGACCGCTGGAGGAACTTATATTTTTAGAGTAACCGATAACGAGGGTTGTGAAGCGTTTTCTTCACCACTTACGGTAGACCCGCCAGTGCTCATTGCGCCGGCTACCGCTACGGCAACTCCCGTAAGTTGTGGAAATACCAGTAATGGTATTGTTACCATCACCCCAGATGCGACCAGTGGGATCCCGCCTTATGAGGTGAGTTTCAACGGAGGTCCTTTTGGAACACAGACTGTTTTTTCAAACCTACCAGTAGGTACTTACCCGTACATCGTTCGTGATTCACGTGGATGTGAAACGCCACCTGCGGATGTTGTCGTAGGCTTAGATACGACCCCTGGTCCCGATGCGACGGTAAGTCCGGTAGATGCTACTTGTAGCGCTGGTAATATATTGGCCGGCGGTATTGAAATTACGGGCGTGACCGATGGTACCGCAAACTTTACGTTTATTGTGGAGGACAATCTAGGAAATGAGGTAGTACGTGCCGATAATGTGGATCCCATTTCCCTGCCGATTACCTTGAACGATCCAGGTTTGGTCACCGGAAACTATACCATTATTACCTTGGATGCTAATGGGTGTCGCGATGTCGACACTGTGACCATAGATGCGACAGAGGTAATAATAACCCCGATTAACTTTACACCTGCGATTAGCTGTGATGATACTGCTTTTACCTATACGGTTCAGGTAACACCTACGATTTTTCCCACGGTACCAACCTACCAGATACGGTTGGCCGGGCAGCCAGCTTTTTATGCCTTGAACAACAATGCAGGGGCAGATACACACGAGTTTAGCAACACGGCCGACGGTATTCAATACGGTGTGGCCTATACGGTAGAGGTCTTGGCGCCCAACGGTTGTATTTACGAAGAAGTGATACCGCCGGTAGACGGATTCTCCGCCTTGGATATCATCGCGGCTTCCACTCCCGGTTTTTGCGATGTGAATAGAAATGGAGAGATTACCTATACCATATCGGGCTTTACGGTTGGAGACAACCTTCAAGTAGAATTATTGAACAATGTAGATGGCTCTCGAATCGTTATTGAAACAGTAACCCCTGGGGCAGATCCATATGTAAATACCTATTTGACCTTACCGGGCGACTATCAAATTATCGTGACCAATTTGACCGATACCTGTACCGATGCGGTAGGAATAATTATTGATCAAAATCTGCCCTCGATCGATATCTTGGCAGAAGAACCAGCGAATTGTAATGCTGAAGGACAAATTACGGTGCAAGGGGCCGGTGGGGCCGGTGGTCCATACGAGTTCGCATATATGACCTCTGGATCAACTCCTATTGCTGCCGATTGGACTACAGATACCACGTTTATTGGTCCGGCGGCCAGTTATGATGTTTATGTACGCGATAGTAGTGGATGTACTTCTTTTGCCATTGCAACAATTATTCAATTAGACCCAGATTTACCTGAACCAGGTATTAATGTAGATAATCAGTGTATCGTTACAGCGGCGGCCTTTGATATTACCGTCACCATGCCTGCGGCAACCGATACACCAAGATTTACCCTTGCCGGTACTACTGAATTCGGAGTGTTCAATGCGGGTACAAACCTTTGGGAGTTTACTTTCCAGGTAAGTAGCCCAGGTAGTTACACGGTAGACGTAGCCGACGCCAATGGTTGTACAAGTACAGGTACTGCCGAGGTCTATGAATTTTTAAGTGCATCGGGCGATTTTAGTACCATGCCAAATTGTAATAGTGCAGATGGTACCATTACCATTCAGGTAATAGGAGGAAGCAATCAATTTAGCTATCAATTGCAAACCGCTGGCGGTGTTGATATCGGAGCGCCGGTTACAGGAGATCGAAATGCAGGTATTCTTACCAATGTGGCTCCAGGCACTTACCTTGTTGAGGTAACAGATACGGAAACCTTATGTGACTTTACGGTAAACGTTCAGCTGGTTGCCGCTATCGTACCTATCATTGATAACGAACTAAAACAAGATATCACCTGTGAGGGAGAAGACGATGGTAGTATCGACATCTTGTTGCGCGCCGGTACCGACGTAGACACTCCCATCGAATTCATTTTGAATGATGTGACTGCAGGTACGGAATACACACGAAACAATACGGGAAGTTTTAGTGACCTACCACCTTCGCAATATCAAGTGGAAGTATTGACCGCAAGAGGCTGTTCAGTGCTTTCTGGATTGATTGATATAATAGAGCCCTTGGATTTTCAGATTACGGCCAGTGCTCCTGACTTTGCGTGTGAGCCTGGAGCCAATAGATTTAGTTCTACCATTATAACAGTAGCAATAGTTCCAGGTAGTGAAGGTACTCCGGGATTGGTTCCTGGTCAAGAATACCAATACAGTATTACCGGTTTCGATAATTATCAATACAGCAATACTTTTGAAATCGTAGACAACGGCTCACCACAGAACATAACCGTTTATGCCATTGACGCGAATGGCTGTCCGACGACCTTTAATGTACCGACGATCAACCCGCCGACCGACGTTGTTCCAAGTCTTATGGTTTTAGATCCTCTTAATTGTCGGGATCCTGAGAGCGTGGAAATTAGTGCGACGGGTACTACCAGTTATACGGTTATTACCACGGCACCTGGCGCAACCGTTGTAGCTGATGTCAATGGGACAGACGCTGCCCCTGCGGTAATATCCTTACCAGTTACAGGTGATTACCTATTTGTGTTAAGGGATAATATAGGCGGATGTGATTATCCATTGCCATTACATTCGGTAAACGCTCCCATAGATCCTGTGGCGGTCATTAGTGAAGCAAGTCCTCTACAATGCGCAATCCCAGGAGATACCGGTGCGTTGTTCATAGAGGTGACAGATTACGTAGGGGTATATAATTATACGGTCTATGAGGCTGCCGATGTCGCAAAAACAACACCGATAACGACAGGCACCTTTGATACGAACAACTTCCCTGATGTTAGTGGCAATCAAGCCCGAATTACAGGACTCGCAGGAGGAAGTTATTTTGTGGAAGTAGTGTCGGTTGCGAACCCATTTTGTTCAACAGACAGCGGTATTGCCACCATTCGCGTACCAAACGGGGCGCTGGATGTACAAGCCGTTGAAATAGGGAACGTAAGTTGCGATGATAATATCGGTACCATCAATGCGACCGGTAGTGGTGGTTGGGATATCTCGGCCTATGAATACCGACTTTTGCAAGACAGCGGAAGCGGGTTTGCAGAGATTGTCGCCTTTGGCCCTGCCAACGAATTTCAAAACCTTTCTAGCGGTAGTTACCAAGTGGAGATTCGTGATGTAGAAGGCTGTACCGATACTTTTGACATTGTTTTAAACGCTATAACCCCAATTTCAGCTGGAATTCGTGAACCATTGGGCCTTGTTTGTCCAGGTGGTAACAATGCGGTGCTTGAGGCGTACGATCTTGCTGCCGGTACCCCTGGTGCTGCTGGTGGTGTTGCAGGAGCTGGGTATAAGTACCAATTAATATACTTGAATAGTAATGACATAGTGGATGAACGCGATCGAAGTGGTCTTCAAGACGACCCAACTTTTATTGGTACCGGAGGCGGTGTAATAAGCGCCGGTTGGTATGCGATCGAAGTTACCTCTAGTTTCAATTGTAGTTTTGTAACGCCTCCATACGAGGTGGTACCACCACCACCAGTTGATCCTAGGTTAGTACAGACACGTGTGCCTGGTTGTGGAGGTCGAGGTGAAATGATGTTAACAATCGAAAACCCTGATCCGGATCCTACCGTACAATATGAATATCTTATACAGGAGAATGGCACCCCTGTTGGTACATTTGCATTGCTGACCGGTCTTACATTGACCTTCCCAGGAGATGCAGGAATTACCTATCAGGTAGATATTCGTAAGTTTGATCCATCGAACGTTTGTGCGGCCGTAAGGTCCAATGGAATTACCATGACCGATGCCAGCGGAATTGCATTAAGTGTTAATAGCCCGGATGATATTTCATGTTCTTCCCAGTTAGATGGTCGAATCGAATCTTTTTCTATCGGTGGGGTAGGTAATGAACAATATTTCCTATATCGTGGGGATCCAGGCGCGGATGCGTACAATCCACTCGCTTCCTCTAACTTGGTAAGAGGTCCGCAAGATTTTGGGACTTTCGAAGGCTTGGATACAGGGTCTATTGCCTTAGGTACCGAATATTATGTTATTGTAGTCAGCGGCATTTCTGGTTGCGGTGCGGTATCGCCTCCAATTGAAATAATAAGGCCAGAACCGATATTGTATACTCCCTCTAGAACACCTGTAAGTTGTAATGGAGAGGAAGATGGTACAATCACTATAGAAGTCACAAGCGGTGGTGTTGGTCTGATACAATTTGCGATCGAACCTAATTTTAATGAATTCTTTAATGACCCCGCGACACCAGGAATCTATACTTTTGACGAGTTGGCGGCTGGTACCTACGAAGTTTTGATCCAGGATGCGAACGGTTGCTTTGAAAAGGAATTCGTTACCGTGGAACAGCCAGACGAGTTGATGATTACCAATATTCAGGTGACCCCTGAGTTGTGTATCGGTGCGAGTGATGGCACGGTACAATTCGATATTTCTGGAGGAACAGCTATCAATAATCCATTGGTAAGTCCTGTTTCCTATTTCGAATATAAAATTGAAATGATCGATCCCATAGATGAAACAGGTACGGGAGTCTATCAACCTTATTTTGGTCAAGTAGTCCAAAACCTTCAGGGTGGGGCTTCTTACGCTATTTACGTACAAGATGCCAATCTGTGTCCTGATATTGAATTCTTTACGATTGACATAGGAGTTGATCTTACCGCTGAGCCAAGTGTGCTCTATGGTTGTGAAGGAGTGTTCCCGAATAGTACAGCTGAGGTAATTATGCAAGATACCAGCTTACTTCCTGAGTTACTATTCTATCTGGAAGATATGAATGTACCCGGCGGTACGCTAACACAATCAGAAATGATTGCGTTGGCTGGTACAGCACGCTCTTGGGGTGATTTACCTGCAAGTCAGTATACTGTACATATATTCCATTCGAATGGTTGTTCGAGCACGGAGACCTTTGAAATCGATGCCTATGAGGAGTTAACCTTGATGGCAGAAGCTACAGGACCAAACGAGGTCACCGCAATCGCGGCCGGCGGATATGGCGGGTACGAATTCTTTTTCCAAGGAACCTCGCAAGGAACCGATAACATCTTCTTGTCGAACCAAGATGCATTGGTCGAGGTGAGGGTGGTAGATACAAGAGGTTGCGTTGCAACGGCATCCATACCATTTATCTTTACAGGGAAATTGGAAATTCCGAATTTCTTTACCCCGGATGGGAATGTTGAAAACGACGAGTTTGTTATACAGGGGAGAGAGTTCTTCCCAAATATCGAAGTAAAGATTTACGACCGTTACGGCCGTGTGGTTGCGGTCCTAAACCAAGTTGAAAACTGGGACGGTACCTACGAGGGAAAAGAATTGCCATCGGGTGACTACTGGTATGTAGTAAATCAGAATGACGATAAGAATACGAGATTTGTGGGGCATTTTACGCTCTACCGATAACCACAATTTTTTAAAATCGAACTAGAAAAGGGCTCCTAAATTAGGGGCCCTTTTTGCTTTGTTACCCCTTGATAATACATCGAGTTATTGATAAAATAGTAGCAATCGGTATCCAGCTAGTTTGGTATCTTTCGACGAAGAACAAAATCACATTGCTTAAAATAAAAAATCAGTTTAATAGCATCATTAGCGTGTAAAATACATTGATTTTTCCTGTTTTAAGCGACCATCGTAATGATGTGAAACAACAAGAAGGACAAATGGGAGTATTCAGTTTACTATCCAAAAAAAAACTTTGGGTGCTTCCGATCACCCCTAAGCGGACAAAAGCAATGTATTTTTTAAAAAAAAGACAATTTAAAGTAAGTTTGGTTTTAAGCAGTTGCAGGATTTAATACCAATAATCTCTTTAAAACCAGAATGCTAAGGGTATATTATCAAACACGAAAAAATGAAACGTCACTTTTTACTATTGCTGTTTTTTGCAATTAGTACGGTAAACGCGCAAGATTCCTTGCTAAAGGGATGGCAGTACATACAAATAGATAGTACAAAACAAATGTGGGGCGATTGGACCGCTCCTGAATGGTTACGGTATTTCGGTTTGGATGCGGGAGATGTAAACAATGATGGCATGATGGACATTGTTTCTGGCCGCTATATCTACCATAATCCGGGTGGCACGATGGAGGGACATTGGCCACGTACGGCCCTCGATGATAATGTAGACGGTATTCTCTATATGGATGTAGACGGCGCCCCCTTTGCCGACATTATTGCAATGGCATTACCCAACCTTTACTGGTACGAAGCCATCAACCTTGCGGGTACAAGTTATCTTAGAACTCTAATAGGGCAAGTACCGGCAACAGGACATGTAAATAGTCAAGGTTTTGAGAAGGCCCAACTAATTGCTGGAGGTACTTCAGAATTTGTGATTGCCGGCAATGGTGATATTTATGCTGTACAGATACCCGAAGGGGCGCAAGCACCATGGCATGTTAAGATGATTTGCAAAAATACATCGGATGAGGGTATCGGTGTGGGTGATATAGACGGAGACGGCGATTTGGATATTGCCGCAGGAAGAAGACTGGAAGGGGAAGAGGAACCCAAGATCTTGGTATGGTATAAAAACCCGGGGAGTATTAATATTTTATGGAGCCCCATTGTGGTCGGTGAAAGTAGTCATCCTATTGATCGTATAGAGATTGCCGATGTAAATGGTGATGGAAAAGCAGATATTATTGCTACAGAAGAACGGTACCCCGGTTTGGAACCCGATGCGAATCTCTGGTGGTTTGGCCAAGAAAATCTGAACAACTGGAACCGTAATAAGATTGTCACCCAGTTTTCGATCAACAACCTCGATATAACAGATTTTGACCATGATGGTGATACCGATTTGTTGACTGCAGAGCATAAAGGAGAAGTGTTGGAACTGCAGCTATGGTCAAATGATGGAAAAGGAAATTTCTCAAAAACCATAATCGACACCGGCAAGGAAAACCATTTGGGAACACAATGGGTCGATTTGGATAGTGATGGTGATTTGGACATTATTGGCGCAGGATGGGATCGGCATAAGTATATGCATGTTTGGCGTAACGACGCCATTAAAACCTTAAAGACGGGAATGTTGTTCAAGGAACATTCATGGACCCCTACAGATGCTATGGATGCAGGAAAATTTCTGCGTATAGGGGGGAAGCTTGACTATGTGGGCAACGCGAATCATTTTCCAAAAGAGAAACACGAAAACGGGTTTATAAGTCTAGGAGAAGAAATCGATTTAACGAATGCCATTGGGGCCGAGGTAATTATAGAACGTGTACAGTCGCATGAAGATACCAAAGACTTTAGGGTACAATGGAATGATGGAAAACCAATTCATTTGCCCGAACCACCTTCGATACCAATGCCGGCAACAGACTATATGTTTCATACCAATATAAGGGTGCCGGTACCGTTAACCGATTTAATACGGGGGACCGGAAATAGGTTTAAGTTTACAGTTGCCAAAGAACAATCCTGGAATTGGCCTCTAAATTTGGTGTATGGGCTGGTACTAAGAGTTTATTACAGTGAAAATAGCAAAGTGGCCTTTGGTGTGCAGAGTGAAGTAACCGAACGCACGTATTCCAACAATGCCGCCCCCAATGAGGTAAAAAAAATTGATTATTGGTTGACCGACACGGAAGACATTGTCGAAGTAGCCTATGTTGGGCTATACGAGGATGTAAATCAGCAGGGAGACGGCAGATACCTACAGTGGCAACAACGCTTTCATAGAGGGGAAAGAATTGGGATGATAGGGACCTCCAATGCGCCCCCGTTTAAAATAAGTTTTGAACCCGAATGGGTGCCGGATCAGCAATTTTCGATTAAAATTCTGGGACTAGCGACCGATAAAAGGGGATTTGTCCAGGTTTTTTCGGCAGACGAAAACCTTGTTTTAAAACGCAATCATTCGGTTTACTTGGCAAAACCAAACCTACAAGAACCCTTTTGGACCACTCGCAATGGGGAACATTCGCAACAGTTTGATGTGCCGTTTGAAACAGAAAAGGGAAGTGTTGCCAAATTGTATTGGAATAGTTGGAGTCCCTGTTATTCCAAAGGTTTTGATCTGAACGGGACGTTTCAACCTCCAGAAACACAAGCTCCTTGCTACGATGCACATTGGCATGAAGAACCCCTGACTGTCACTGCATCTCTGAAAAAAGGAAAAAACAAATTAAAAACCTTGAAAACTCCTTTGCAAGAGGGTGAAATGGTACATGGCATGGATGTACAGTGGCCCGGTATTATGATGAAGGTGAAACAATCCAAACGCGAAACAACGCCCGTCAGAATTTCTGAAGGACCCTTTGAACAACGTCCACATTATATCATATACACGAAAATGGCCACCTACTATTTTGATAAGGCCGGGGGTGGTTTTTCAAGGATTATCGACCGTTACGGGAACGATTGGGTAGGATATAAAACCGAGCCATGGGATCAATACCCCGCTTCAGCCGCATCCGCATTCCACGGGCTTCCCAATTTGGTTTTTAAATCCGAAGCCGATGGGGGTGCAGGACATCCGGGACATGATAAATGCACTTCCGTAGTGACCGACCACCTTACGATTAAAACAATGACGGTCAGTAGTCTTTGGGAGTGGGAATGGACATTCAAGGAAGACCATGCGGTATTGAAGATTCTGAAAGCTGAAGAGGGCAAGCCTTATTGGTTTCTGTACGAGGGAACCCCAGGAGGAAAATATCAACCAGATATATCTTCCTATGGAACCGACACCAACGGCTTTAAATCAGATGTTCCCGACTTTTTTAAAGGTAGTACGGTATGGAATAATTTTCAATGGGCATACTTCACCAAAAAAGGTGTAGCCAATACATTTTTTGTCGCACAACTGACCCCCGACACCCATATAGATATGATGTCGTATCTTGGAAATACAGAAGCAGGAGCGTATAGTCCGGATGGTATGACCGTTTTTGGTTTTGGTCGTGGCAAGAATACAGAACCCTTGCTAACAGGAAAGAATACCTTCCTGATTGGCTGGGCCGATCATGAGGTCAGAGACCAGGCGGGGCATCAGAAAATAAGTGCCTACATTCAAAATCAACTGAATCGATAAACAACATATACTTGTAAATATACTTAGGAGACCTTTTCAAAATCTTCCTTTGCTTTTTCTGTTGGTCCGTTTTTTGATTTTTCACTTCCCTTTGGGAGATTGTTTTGCCCTTTCAGTGCGATTCTTGACAAGTTTCCATCATACAAAGGAGGTTGCCCCCCTTTTTTGCCGTTATTTGGCCATTCGGCGCACCAAT
>CALLVX010000168.1 GCA_938010765.1 uncultured Flavobacteriaceae bacterium
CCTTTGAACGAAAGTGTCAAAAAGTTATTCGATTCGTTACCGGAAATGGTTTTGTTTTCTAATAAAGTCGCCTTTGCATTGACGTTGTTGATGACAAGGTCAAGATCGCCATCATTGTCTAAATCGGCATAGGCACAGCCATTACTGTAGGTAGTTTCAGGGGTGGACCATTCTTCGGTAACATCTTTAAATTCTAGATTACCAAGGTTTTTATAGAGGTAATTGGTCACCTTTATTTCTGGCAATTTGTCAATAAGGGACATATCTTCTTGAGACATACCATTGTCAATTCCTTTTTGGATAATATCATTGGAAATGAATTGCACAAAATCCATATCATTGGTCGCACCTTTGATGCCGTTGGAGATATAGACATCTTTGTGGCCATCGTTATCATAATCCGCTAAAAGAACCCCCCATGACCATTCGGAAGCAGACAAACCAGCTAAATGTCCTATTTCACTGAAATTGGTGTTTCCCAGATTTAAGAGCAAGGTGTTTTGCATATATTGGGGCGCATAACCATTCTTTAGGTAGTTTTCATATATGGGGTAGGGGAAATCCAAGCCCGAAGTTTTATAAGTTTCTTGATTTCTGGGCAACATATCTACCGAGAGTATATCGGGAAGGCCATCGTTGTTGATGTCGGCGATGTCATTTCCCATGGCATAGTGGCTTGTGTGGCCTACCTTATCGGGTCTTTTCGAAATAACTTCTTTGAATGTACCGTCTTTTTGATTTAGGTACAGGTAATCGTTCTCATAGAAATCGTTTCCGATATAGATATCTGGATATCCATCCTGGTCTAGGTCACTTATGGCAAGGCCAAGACCGAAACCAATTCTACCCTGAAACAAGCCAGCTTCATCCGAGACATCAACGAATCGCTGCTGGTCATTTCTAAAAAGCCTATCTCCCGAACGCGCATCGAATTTTTCGCGTTGTGTCCCATACCCATATGCGTTGTTTGGATGAACGGAGTGGTTCAATAGAAAAAGATCTAGGTCGCCGTCGAGGTCATAGTCAAAAAATGTTGCCTGGGTCGATAAACCAGAAAAGTCGATGCCGTAGGAGGCTGCATCCTCTTTGAATATTGGAATGTTATTTTCGTCTACACCTTGATTCACGTATAATTGATTTTTACCTTTTAATGCGCGGTATCCTGCTGCCTTACATACGTAAATATCCAATAAACCGTCTGCGTTGATATCTACATGGGTAACACCGGTAGACCAGGTTTTTTGATCTATGATATTGGCCTGCTTGGAGATATCGAGAAACTGCAGATTGCCTTTGTTGAGGTAGAGTTTGTCTTCGCCTTCGTTGGAACTAAAAAAGAGGTCTGGGAGTGCGTCGTTGTTTACATCGGCCACCGATATACCGGCGCCATTATAATAGTAGAGGTAGGTAAGAATATTCAGTGCTGGCGTTGGGGTAAGTGTATTTTCAAAAGTAATTCCCGAATGGGCACTTGATACCTTTTTAAAGCGGATCGTTTTTTTAGGGGTACAGGAAAAAACGAGCAGCAGTATGGTTATGTAAGGTAAGAAACTCCTTTTCATTTTCTTCAAGACTAGTTAACTAGGCATGTTAGCATCATTGGATGGTATTGGTCGGAAGTAAGCACAATTGCTTGCATAAAAGTGGCATGACTTGCTTTGGGCAAAAATAAGATTTACAAAAAAAGCTATCCAAACAAATGGATAGCCTTTTTATAAACACAAAAATTTGAATCTTAATACCCAGGGTTCTGAACCAAGTTAGGGTTGGCCAACAACTGTGGTAACGGAATCGGGAATAGTGCACGAGCAGTATTTCCTGTTTCACTTCCTTTGAATTCCCATGCTCTAAAATACTGGCCAAAACGAATCATATCGTTTCTTCTGTATCCTTCTCCGAAAAGTTCTCTACCGCGCTCATCTAGAATGTCTTGGGCAGTAACCGATCCAAGGGGAGCGGCCTTTCTCAGAACTCTAAGCTCATTAATCATCGCCGTAGGGTCGCCTCCGCTGTTTAGCATCGCTTCAGCCTTCATAAGAAAAGCATCTGCATATCTGAACTGAATACTGTGTTGTACAAAGGCACCAAAACGAGGATTATACTTGATTACTCGAATTCCTGTTCGCTCACTGTTATTGATTAAACTGGGAGCACCGGCATCATCAACAAAGCCTCTAGAAAATTCCAAGGGATTACCTTGTCGGTCTTCTAGCTGATCGCCGTTCAAGGTGTATTGCTGACCTACCAAGAAACCATTTCCAACGTTGGAACCCGTTTCAAAACCATCTTCATCAACCGTACCAGCTCGTCCTGTAAAGGCAAGGCCAGAAGGTGGGACACCGCCCCTACGTTCTTCTTGCCCATTAAGAGGTGTTTCATCTAACTCAACCGTATTGCTTTCAGCATCTCCTTCAAACAAATCGTAATACTCAGAAAGGGTACTGAACCCGTTCCAGCCTCCTCCTCCTTCCGTAAGGGAATTGTAGTGTAGGGTATTGAAGATTCTGTTTCCAATAGCGGTTTCGGCCCACCAAATAGTTTCACTGTCAGCATCTGCCTTGAAAATATCAAAATAACCATCTTGTAATTCAAAGCTCTCTGCTGTAATGGCATCCACTAAGGAGATTACCTCTGCCATATCACTGGCATCGGGAGAGCCACCACCACCACTTAACTGGTTTACATATACATGTTTGTTGAGTAGTACTTTGGCCTTTAAAAATCGAGCAGCAGCTTTGGAAGCCAGTTTCAAGTCGTCTCCACTGCTTGCAGCTACAGACGGTAGGTCCTGAATGGCAGCATCCAAATCAGCTATGATAAAGTCAACAGCTGCTTGGCCTGATAAAGTTTCGGGAAGCTCTGTTGATGGAAGTTCTGGGTCTCTGAAAGGAACTTGACCATAAAAATCCAAAGTAGTCCACATGGAGTAAGCTCTTAAAAATTTCGCTTCCGCAGCGGTCTGTACAGATGGGTTACTTCTAGCGTCAATTATTTGTGAAGCCACCAACTGAGTTTGAGTCCATTGTTGAAAGGGTGTAATAATGTCCGTTTCCTCAAGGCCCCACTCATGCTGGTGTAGCTTTCGCCAACGACCATTATCACCCCAATCCGCTCCCCTAGTGGGTACTAAGAGTGCATCTGTTGTGACTTCTCTAAGCGCATAGGTATTTGCCTGGTCTCCCAACTGTCCCCAAACGGACTGGTAGAGTCCGCCTAACGCTTCATCTGCATTTTGAAGTCCTTCAAACCCAGAAGATATAAAGGAATCTGTCTCTTCAATTTCCAAATCGGTACAAGCCGTAAAGGAGCACACCAACAGGAAAGAACTTAAATAAATTTTAAATGAATTTCTTTTCATGATCAAACAATTTTTTTATTAAAAGCTGGCATTAACGCCAAAAGTTACTGTCAATGGATTAGGGAATGATGTCCAATCTATCGCTCTGCTCGGTAAAGCAGCAGCATTGGCTTGTCCTGTATTTACTGTTACTTCTGGGTCAATTCCACTGTAATCGGTAATTAAAAACAAATTCTGCCCGGTAAGGTTAAAGCGTAATGACTTAAACAGCCCTTCACCACTAAGAGGCACGTTATAGCCAATGGTTGCGTTTTGTAACCTTACAAAATCTCCTTTTTCTAAAAATCTATCAGACGCTTCGGTTGACGCTCCTGGTGATTCTCCACTAGTTAAAACATCGGGAGTAACGTTTCTAGAGGTGTTTAACTGACCTGCCGTAAATAGGGCATTTGCGGTGTTGTTGTAGACGTAAAAACCAAATTGACCCGCAAAAAAGGTGCTTAGGTCCCAGTTTTTATGTCGGAAATTTAATGATAAACCGGAAGTAATGTCGGGAAGCGCATCTTTTCCAACAAATTGTTTGAACTCGGGAATGGCAGAAGCTCCACCGTCCTCAGTTTCATACTGTGGCACACCATCAACCAATCCAACAAAAACAGGTAAATAATAAGCAAATAAAGATTGACCCGATTCAAAACGTTGTGCAGTAGGTCCTGAAAGCCCAGGGCCATTAATAGGTCCAACATCAATTCCTCCTTCGAAGTCCTTTATTTCGTTATCATTGTAGGCTATGTTGAAAGAAGCAGAGAAGTCTGTGTCTTCAGAGCGAATAAAATCATAGTTCAAAGCCAATTCAATACCTTGGTTGATAACACTGGCATCGACATTTTCGAAACGGAAGGGTGCATTCGAAGGAAAATCAGGAGGAGTTAGAATAAGAAGGTCTCTAGTATCTTTTCGATACACATCGATACTACCTGAAAAACGGTCTTCATTAAATCCAAAATCTAGACCAAGGTTATAGTCAATGGTAGTTTCCCATTTTAATTGAGGGTTGAAGGCGGAAACAATTCCCAAACCGATACCGTTTATGGCACTTGCATCTTGCGAAATGTTATTCAGTCCTAGCGCATTCCATCGTTGCCTAATAACAAAGTTGCCATATCCTAAACCGTCTTGATTACCCGTTACACCAGCACTCAATCGTAATTTAAGCGTCGAAACACTGTCACCTACAAAATCCTCTTCGTTTATTTTCCAAGCAAACGCACCAGAAGGGAAATAGCCATATTGATTATCCGGTCCAAAACGTGAGGAGCCATCAGCTCTGAAGGTACCTGTAAATAGATACTTGTCGGCTATGGTATAGTTTATTCTCCCAAAAAAGGACTGTAGTTCATCGGTATTATCAAAGTTGTCAAAAACCAAAGCATTCACACCTCTATTAAAACGGAAGGCATCTGAAGCGGCCGCACCTGAAAAAAGTCTGTTAATCCCCAATTCGCTATCGTTCCCACCATAATAGAATTGCTGAAATTCTCCTTGCACGGTTGCTTTTGCGTCTAATACGGTACTTCTTAAATCGTCTCCCATAACGTTTAGATCAGTAGATCCAAACCCTCTGGCCGCAGAGTTAAATCCAAAAGTACGGAAATCCTGAAATGCGTAACCCGCAAGGGCATCTAGTCTAGAATTATCAAACTCTTTGGTGTAGTTGACCGTTACCTCAAGAAGATTGTTTTGTCTTTCGAGGGAGTTGTATGTTCCTGCGCCAAGGCCTGAAATACCTTGTACATTAAATATCGCTCCACTAAGAACAGAGGTGTTTTCACTATCAGAGATGTCAGTACCTACATTTACTTTAGCAGATAATTCGGGAGTGAATTGGTACTCTACCGAACCGTTTAACAGATATCTATTCGTATTGGTTATGTTAGAAGTGTTTTGAAGATAATTGGCTGGGTTGATAAGACCTCCTCCTGGATCAAAATTTCCGCTATTTGGTATGGTAGGATTCGCTGAATAAGCCGCTCCTAAAATATCCCCTTGAAATCCAGCTCGTCCACCTAAAGGCGGTTGCTCACGGTTGTTTCGTCCTATGGATGCTTGGATTCCAACTTTTAATTTATCATTAAGAAAGCGTTGATTCCAATTAATTCTTCCAGTGATTCGTTCAAATTCTGATTTTTCAACAATACCGAACTGTTTTTGGTACCCAAAAGTTGCACGGACGTTACCTGAACCATAGTTTTGAGAATATGAAAGGTTATTATTGGTCGATGCAGTTGATCTTAGAACTGCTTCTTGCCAGTCGGTATCGCTACCAAAATCGGCACCTTGTGGATCTCTACCTTGCTGCCTAATACCTTCTAAAAAGCCATCAGCATCTAATAAATCATATTTCCTAACCGGTCTTGCAACACTGAGGCTTGAAGAAAATTCCCAAGTACCACCGGCAGCAGCTTTACCACTTTTGGTGGTTATTATAACGACACCATTTGCTCCTCTCGAACCATATATGGCAGTTGCCGAGGCATCCTTAAGAATACTGATACTTTCAATATCGTTGGGATTTAAGAAGTTTAATGGGTTTCCTACCGCGGCATCTCCATTACTTCCTTGTGATGCGTCAACATTATTTCCTGAGGTACCAGCGGCATCTGTATTCTGACCAAACAGCGCTATTCCATCAACGACGAAAAGCGGGTTGTTATTGGCTCTTACAGAGTTTGCACCACGAATGTTTACTGATATACCGGCTCCTGGTTCTCCACTGCTCTGTGAAATGTTCACACCGGCAGTCTTACCCTGAATCAATTGTTCAGGTGAAGAAATAACACCTGTGTTAAAATCTTCTGCGGTGACTGCTGTAACGGAACCGGTTGCATCCTTTATAGTAGTGGTACCATATCCAATGATTACAACCTCGTCTAGTTGTTGCGCATCTTCCTCCAAGGTCAATGAGATAGATGTTTGCCCATTCACAGCAACTTCTTTTGTCAAATAGCCTATATAGCTAAAGACTAAAGTAGCATCGCTTTCGGCATTAATAGTAAAGTTGCCATCAAAGTCGGTCTGGGTACCAGTGGTTGTGCCCTTTACTATGACACTAGCACCTGGCAATGGTCCGCTAGCATCGGATACCGTCCCCGTTACTTCCTGCGCATGAGATAGACCAAAGCACAAAAATACTCCGACCATCATCAAACTTTTTAAAAGTGTAATCTTCATAAACAGTTAATTTAAAGTTGAGTTAATTTAAAATTGAGATAATTCCAAGCGTTAAAAATATGTAAATTATATGTTAATATAACGAAACACGACCTTCAAGAGGTTACGCAAACGGTTTCGTGTTAATAACTTTCTCAAATTGAGACAATAATAATTTGGGATATGAGATATTGTGGTTTTGCTATTTTAGCTAAGCATATATTGCCTTTTTGCTAGTTTTGTCAAATATAGTATTTTATTTTTGTTTAGAATTTCGAAGTAATTATTGAACTAAAGTTAAAAATTGATTAAAATGATTCGATGTTCATATAATAGCTAAATTTACCTGAACCGAAGCAAAAAGATAGTTTGAAAAAAAAAATCACATTAAAACATATTGCGAAGGAACTAGAGGTTTCTATCTCTACGGTTTCCAAGGCGCTTAAGAACAGCGAAGAAATTGGGAGGGATACCAAGGAAAAGGTGCAGGCATTTGCCAAACTTTATAACTACAAACCGAATAACATAGCTATTAGTCTTAAAAATAAGCGGACTAAGAATATAGGTGTTGTTATTCCAGATATCGTACATCATTTTTTCACTACCGTATTTCGAGGTATTGAAAAGTACGCAAACAAACAGGGATACAACGTAATCGTTTGCGTTTCCGACGAATCGTTTGACAAGGAAGTAATCAATATGGAAATGTTGGCCAACGGCAGTATCGATGGATTTATCATGTCATTGTCTGCCGAAACACAGCAAAAGCAAGATTTCAATCATTTAAAAGAGGTGACGGAACAGGGAATTCCCTTGGTGTTATTTGACCGTGTCAGCGACGAAATAGAATGTGATAAGGTCGTTATCAATGATACGGAGGTGGCTTATCAGGCAGTTAATAAACTGATTGATGAGGGACGTAAAAAAATAGCCTTGGTCACTACCGAGCATTATTTTAATGTAAGTAATCATCGTGCAGATGGCTACATCAGAGCGCTAACTGATGCAGGAAGAAAATTGGATGATAAGCTTATTTTGAAATTACCTTATAAAGGTATAGAAGATTACATGATTGAGGATTTCATCAATACAACTGATCTAGATGGTATTCTTTGTGTGAACGAGCTATTTGCAATTCTCTGTATGCGACTTGCTCAGAAAAAAGGGTTTCGAATTCCCGAAGACTTGTCAATTATTGGTTTTACCAATGGTATTTTGTCTCGTTACTGCACGCCGACTTTGACTACCGTTGCCCAACATGGTGAGAAAATGGGTGAGATTGCTGCTCAAATGTTAATAGATAGAGTCGAAAGTGAAATCGATGAGCAGGAGGAAACTTATCGAACTGAAATCATTGAAGCTACCTTAATAGAAAGGGAATCTACCAAATGACAAAAACCTATTAATGTAATTCTATTAACATGGCACTGTTCGCCTTTACGAGGAGGGCCTCCTTTTCTTCATATAGGCTGCCATTGAGAATGTCTTTTCCCATAAGGTGTGTTCCCAATATTTCTTGATAGGGTTCTAGGTTAATAGAGAGATCCTTATCATTTTTGCTTAGGATTAGCATTACCCTGTCCTTGTCATTATAACGAAACAGTACATAAATTTCATTTGAGTTTTCCGGTGCAAAATGAATCAATTTGCCTGAATGAATAACAGTGGCGGTCTTCCGCCAATTTAAAAGCTTCTTAACAAATGCTTTCGCCTCTGTTTGAATAGCTGACAGACCCTCTCCAGAAAAAGCATTGATTTCATCTCCCTGCCAACCTCCCGGGAAGTCAGAACGAATAATTCCGTGATCACTAGTACCGGTATTGCTCATCAAGACTTCTGTGCCATAGTAGAATTGAGGAATTCCACGGACCGTAGCAGTATAAACCAGTGCCATTTTGTACTTGTCGAAATCCTCGTTCAGTTGCGTATAGATACGGCTCATGTCGTGATTGTCAGGAAAAACAACAAGGTTGTTGGGTTCTGGATATAAGTAATCTTGCCCCAAGGCCTCGTAGAGGTCTGTCCAAGAAGAGGCCCAAGTTTTCTCATTGGTAAGCGAGGTAACCAAGGCATTTTGTAAGGGGAAGTCCATTAGACTCTTTAAAGAAGAGGTATAGCCATTGCCATTCTTCTTTCCCTGTTGCCAATAGGATACGATCGTTGGTCTTGTGACCCATTCTTCTCCAACGATATTGAAGTCGGTATATTCTTTCATAACGGCTTTCGTCCAGTCGCTCATAAAGTACATATCGGGATAGGGATAGGTATCCATTCGTATTCCTGAAATCCCTGCATACTCGATCCACCACAGCGTATTTTGTATAAGATATTTTGCCATAGACGCATTTCGTTGGTTCAAGTCTGGCATGGTAGGCACAAACCAACCATCAAAAAATTGCTTGCGATCAATTTTGGAAGCATACGGATCTAAGATGACCGTTTTCTTATGATTGGTCTGAGTATATTCTGGCCATTGATTGATCCAATCTTTGTAGGGTAGGTCTTGCATCCACCAATGATCCAATCCACAGTGGTTGACAATCATATCCATAATTACCTTCATGTTCTTTGACTTTGCCTGATCACAGAGATTCTTAAAGGATTGGTTACTGCCATATCGAGGGTCTACCTTATAGAAATCAGTGGTCGAATACCCATGGTAGCTATATTCTTTCATGTCATTTTCCAGAATGGGATTTATCCAAATAGCGGTGAACCCCAAATCTTTTATGTAATCAAGACTGTTTGAAATTCCTGCGACATCTCCTCCATGACGCCCGCCCTTAAGAGTTCTATTTGCCTTTTCCTTCAATTTTTCTACAGTATCATTCGAAGGGTCCCCGTTCGCGAATCGGTCAGGAGTAATCAGATAAATGGCGTCTGAATTATCAAAACCTTTTAGTGCGCTGCGCGAGGGGTCTCTTTGAAGAATGGGATAGTCGTATTTAATTGTTTTTTTACCTTTTTTCGAGAAAAATAATCGAATATCGCCTGGTTTGGTGCCGGCCGCTATGCGCAACGATAAAAATTGATAATTCTGATTCGGTGCCAGTTTTGTTTCTTTTAAAAGCACACCCTCATACACTTCCATGGAAGCTACATAGGTACCTATATCTTTTCCGTATATCAATAATTCTACTTCATTATGGGCCATGCCTACCCACCAATTAGGGGGCTCCACCCGTTCGATGGTCGACTGTGCCGCAACGATTAGCGGCATTCCAAAAAAAAGAGACCAAACTATAAAACGGAGTATTTTCATAATCATGGTTTTATTAACTATGTACACAAGGCCTTAGCCTAGGTGTCGTATTTTAGTTTACTTTAAATTGAAAAACCTCGGAAGAAGTTTTGTTCCCGGCAACGTCCGAAGTGATTACTTGCCAATAGTACACTTTTCTTGATACTACCTCGAAGGTATGTGTAGATTCGGTGCTGGTATCGACCAAAGTAGTTGGTGTCGAATTTTCGTCCAGATAGATGGCAAACGAACTGATGTCATCATCAACATCGCTAGATGCCCAGCTTAAATCGATCGGTCCCGCATTGACTGCGCTCCCCGTTTTTGGTGACAGGGCCTCAGCGGGAAAGGGTGGATGGTTTTTCGTTGGAAGACCCGCGTTGTAGAATTTCCAAGTAGTGCTTTCAGCAGTTTCATCTGTGCCGCTGGCCTTTGAGATAACCGACCAAGCATATGCGATACCACGCTCTATGCTAATCGGTAACTCATTATTGGAGGAAGAAATGGTTCGTTCATTTCCTGAATTTAGGTTTTTTAGATTTACAGCATAGCTATCAGCGTTTTCCGCAGTATCCCATTTAAAGGTAACCACGCTTTCTGTTTCTGAAATGATGGTGCCTTCGTTACATTCAGTATTATTATCTGGGAATACAAGGGAAGCGGCCGATGGGGATGCAACGGGTTCGGGAGGCGTAGGGTCATCACCATTATCACTGCCACCACAACCAATGCATAGGCCTATTGTTACAATTCCGATCAAAGTATATTGAATGTGCTTCATTATTTTACGATTTTATAAAGTGTAACAGTATCTGTAGTGGTCAGTTTGGCAATATAGATGCCTTTCGCTAGCGTAGTCACGTCTACTTCAATTTGATTGCCGTTTTGTTCATAGGTGTTGCTGAGCATGCGTTTTCCATTCAAGGAACGCAGCTCTAGTATAACTTGATTGGTACGCTGCTGTGGTAAGCTTATAAAAATACGGTTGTTTGTTATGGGGTTTGGGAACATGCGAACCGAATTCCCTACCAACACCGTTTCTTCATAGATTCCTTGACAGTCCTTATCGGTTTTTACGATTAGCTTGTTCGAACCTTGTGCAAGGTTTAAACTAATATGCGGGTCCTCTGTGGTTAAGAACTGATCGTTGTAGTGTATGAGATAACGTTCTCCGCCCTGCAGCTCTAGTATTAATTTATTCGTTGTGGTGTTGATTTTTGAAACTACCGAAAGATCTTCAGGTTCCGAAACCGAAAGATCATAACACTGCTGGTATCCTGCCTGTGACTCAATAGTAATGCACAGGGTATAGTCCCCGGCCGCCAGATCGCTAAAGTCAATTTGGTCGTTGAACGTTTTGTTAGCGGTCGTGACGCCTGATAAAATTGCGGTGTAGTTTAGTGCTTCCTTGGCAGAAATAGCAATACTACCATTGTTGCT
>CALLVX010000169.1 GCA_938010765.1 uncultured Flavobacteriaceae bacterium
GCCGCTACAGGATGGAACCTCAAGAAAATGATGAAAAAGCTAAAGGAAGAATTCGAAAAATCAATTCGGCAGCTTGTTCATAAACTATTTCTACTTTTAGATAAACCTCAAATCATTAATTGATAAGGAACGACTAAGTAATGTGTTCGTTTTAAACCAGTTTTTCCAATACGTTTAAAAACCAACTCCTTTGATAATTTAAAAGGCGTTAATTGCCATTTTGGAACGCACATAACACCCATATTTGCGGCAATCATCGATAATGTAATCTCGGTAAACGGAATAGCGGAAATCTTTTTAGGAGCAATTTTATGCGGTTTTAAGAAGTGTTCATATACCGCCACACCTTCTAAAGGAAAAGAGTTGATCAATAAATATAACTGTGAAAAATGGCTTGCTTCCAAGTAGTCTAAACTATTGAGTTGATTTTCTGCATGTATGACCGCAAAAATCTCATCTTCAAATACCTTTATACATTCCAATGAATCAGAAACCGGTTTAGAGGTAACAATGGCAAATATCTATCTCATCGGATAATACTTGTGAAATGGTTAGATGTGTAGTCCCTAAAGCTAGCTCAATGTCAATTTCTGGATAAAGTATACCCATTTTTTGAATAAACCCGGGAATGGCATAGAAAAATGATTGGCATTCAGCACTCAATTTAATAGCGCCTTTTGAACCTACTGTAATATCTTTTAGGTTGCTAAAGCCCTCATCAATGGCAGTGAATAGGGTATTGGCCAATTTATAGAGTTCTGCACCCTCTTGGGTCAATTCCCATTTGTTCCTTGTTCTGCGAAAGACTTTAAAGCCCAAACGTTCTTCCAGATCCCGTAATTGATGACTTAAAGCGGACTGTGTTAAAAACAGCCGTTCGGTTGCATTGGCAATACTGCCCTCATCCGCTATCGTTTGTATCAACCTAAAATACTTAAGTTCCATATAGTTAAAGATACGGTACTCACTTTATAAGTCGTAGTTGAAATTTTTTCAATTAATATTTTTGTAATCTCAATTTCAAAACAATGCCAGCTGAACTATTTATGATATTTTTGCGAAAACTTAAATCAAAACGGGTAGGCGCATTGTGTGGGTTTTAGCCCCTCTGATTTAAACCATAAATTTAATAAATAGGCAGCATGCCTTTTGAACGCCAAATAAGAAAAATCATGAAACGAAATACCCTTTTGTCTATTGCCGCATTATTCTTTTTTCTTCCTATAAGCCGTTCTTTTTCCCAAGACGCCCCTTTAAAAGACCATGTGCTATTTTACAGTTCTTTTGATGGGCAACTAACGGCAGAGGTAGCTGTAGGCGATGCAACACTGTATACGGCGGAAAGCTATAAAGAAGCGGCCAATGCCAAAGCGGGTCTGCACAACCCCGATGTTGTTTTAGCAAAAAATAAGGGCCTCGAGGGAGATGCACTTCATTTTACAAAAAAAAACACGGCTGCTATTTACTACAACGGTTCTAAAAATGTAGGCTACAGTGCTACCTCTTGGAGTGGCTCAGTGTCGTTTTGGCTGCAAGTAGACCCCGAAAAAGAACTGGCACCCGGTTATTGTGATCCCATTAATATTACGGACCATCAGTTCAACGATGCCGCTTTATGGGTCGATTTCACAAAAGGCCCACAAAGAGAATTTAGACTAGGGGTTTTGGGCGATTTGGAGGTATGGAATCCCGAGAATAAAAACGATGCTACCGCAATAGAAAAACGTACCGTTACTGTAAAAAAACCGCCTTTTAAAACAGGGAAATGGACACATATTGTTATTACCTATTCCGAGGTGAATACAAATAAATCTATCTGTAAATTATACCTAGACGGGCAATTCAAAGGTGTTGTTAAAGATGTAAACGATCCTTTTACATGGGAAGAAGAAAAGGCGAAAATCATGCTAGGATTAGGCTATGTTGGGATGATGGACGAGCTTGCCGTTTTTGATAAACCCCTAGATTCGAACGAAGTAAAAGCTGTTTACGAGCTAAAGACTGGACTAAAAACCTTGTTCAACTAAAAGTAGCCACAACAAGTAATATTTGGTTTTTTATTTGATTATAGCGCGTGATATGTGCTAACTAGTTAATCTGGTTTGACTCTAAACGTAATCCTTCGGTTCGAAATGACCGTTCGTACTCGTATGGTCAGTATCGCCACATCTGTTGCAAGGGGGATTGCGCATACAAAAGTTGAGTTAGACACTATGACCCTATATTGATAGGTATTCATGTCGAGGATTGTCTCGCTTATCAAAAGGTCGGCACTATTGGTTCCCGAATAAATCCCGACCTCCGCTATATCTGTAAAAGAGGCACCGCCATTGGTGCTGAGTTGCCATTGGTAAGTATCTATATCACTTACGTTTACAGAAAAACTGGCACTTGCCCCTTCAAAAACAGTAGTATTGGCAGGTTCTGAAATGATGGAGGGTGAAACATTCGCTTCTAAAAAATCAAAAGTTCCGTTTAAGTCATTATCTACCGGGGTGGTATAGGGTGCTCCAATTACCGATCCGTCCGGGTTTATACTTGGTGTTCCAGTGCCGTATAAATCATCACCGTCAGCATCTGCAGTGGCAGAATTATAGGCCTCGGTCGTATCATTACAGCCATCGTTGTCACTGTCGGGATCCAGTCTATTTACAATACCATCGCCATCGGTATCACATCCATCACCATCTGAAAATAGCATATCAAAAGGCAGGGCCGTTTTGGCAATGGTCGAGCTTTGGTAGCTAACCGAAAGAAACTCCCCCCCGTTACGTTCAAAGAAAAGCACCGTAATAGTATGAAAACCGACTCCCAATACGATGGTGCCGTTTCGTTCCTGAATACCGTGTACACCATCGTTGTTAACGACTTGAGTGCCGTCTATAAAAACCTTACTTCCGTCATCCGAGGAAGTAAAAAAGGTATAGGTGTCGGCGGTTTGGATCAAAATAGTTCCAGAATATCGAATTGAAAAAAAGTCTCTATCCCCGGGGTCGACCAAATTTTGTAAGGCATCCACATCGAAACTAGTGAAGATTCCTGTTGCGAGTGCCCCGGTATTCGGAATATTATCTACAGAATTGCCAGCGGGACTACTATCATAAAATTCATAAGAAAGCTCGTTTACACATCTTGTTTCATCAGAATCCAAAATACCATCATTATCATCATCAACATCTACAGAGTCGATAACATTGTCCATGTCGGTATCCAACGTACGATCCCGATAATCTACCTCGGCGACGCCCGGGTTTTGTGTATTGGGTAGGGTAGAGGGGGTATTGATGGTGCCGTTGGCATCGTCATAATTAGGCAATCCACCCGCTAAGGGGCTATCGGTAGTATCCGTGACATTATCCAGTCCGTCCCCATCCGTGTCAGTTGTGGTCAAAGCTGTTGCCGCCTCGTCTTCGTCCGGCAACCCATCGCCATCAGAATCCAAGTTATTGAAATCAAAATTTGAAATGGTATCGGTATTCGCAGGGTATAACCCTTCCCCGGTACCAGGAACGGATTCATAGGCGTCGTCCAGTCCGTTTCCATCTGAATCGATCAAAGAGGGGGCAAGGTATCCAAACGTACTTTGTGCTTCCACATTATCGGGAATACCATCATTGTCAGAATCCAAATCTAGGTCGTTGGTCAGTCCGTCACCATCAAAATCACAAATCACTCCAGAAATTAACTGTTGAAAGGGGAGAGGCCCTTTTGGGATGGTAGCACTTTCAAAGGCAACCGATAGATTTTCACCACCCGAACGTTCAAAAAATTCAATGGTAATACTATGTATTCCTGCGTTCAGCAATATACTGCCGTTTCGTTCTTGGCTGCCATGCGCCCCGTCGTTATTTACAACTTGAGTACCATCTATATAAAGCTTACTTCCATCATCCGATGTGGTGTAGAAGGTATAGGTATTGGTTTCGGGAATATTGATACTTCCGGTATAGCGGATCGAAAATGTTTCGGTATCCCCTGGGTCTACCAAGGCCTGTAGCGCATCCACATCAAAATCTGTTATGGTACCAGTGGCCAGTGCGCCAGTGGTGGGAATATTATCGACGGTGTTCCCGGTCGGTGAAAGATCGTAGAATTCATAACTCAGGCTACCCGTACACCCCAGAATTTCATCGGTATCCAGAATGCCATCATTGTCATCGTCGATATCGCTCACGTCTGGGTAAGAATCATTGTCGCTATCCTGCCCAATAAGTTCTTGTGTGAATAACATCCAAAAGAAAAGGCAAAATAGGTAAGGAATAGTACAGTTCGACTTCTTCACTCATTTGGGATTAACATCCTAAAACTATACATATTCTGGGAAACAAGGAATTTTCTGTTGTGAAAGGTCTGCTTTACGTTGTGTCCCTATGGTTAAACGAGGATTCGGATGTTTTTAAGGTAGTTTTACTAGACGTCACCTGGTTTGAGCCGCTTGCTGCTTCTCTGATTTTGTTTTTATAAAAGGAGCTTTTGACAAGGGCATGATACGGGTAGTTTACCAGAATTACTCTTCCATTACGAATTTCCACTGTGCGTTTCCAATGAAATGAATAGGTTTGAATATCGCAAAGAATTGACTTCCTACGTTTCCCTTCCTTTATTAAAATACCCTCAAGTGGGTATTTTATTGCTTCAATCTTTTAATCAGTTTTAAGTTTCAAACTTTAAAACAATGAATATGAGAACATTTTTATTATGTATGGTACTACTTTCTGGAATGTTGCTTCGTGGGCAAACAGATTTAAAAGTAACGGAGTTCAAGGACTCTCAAGTAATTAGCACAAATTTCACGGTACCTTTGGTAAGGTTTAATTTCGTCGAGCAAACGGAAAATAATTTAGAAAAGGGAAATGTGACGTTTTTTAGTTCCGTTGGAGCAGGGGTCAGTTATAATTTTGGAAGACTATTTCAACACGAAAACAATGATGGGGAAATAGTGGAAAACGAGTTTATGAATATTATTGGGGTCCAGATGGGCTTTTTATTTTCTGCAAAGACATCAGACCCACCAACAAATATTTTTGCTTTGACTACGGGTATCAATATTTTGGATTTCCATGTTGGCTATGGTTACGAACTGGGAACAATATCCGAAAATCAGAAAAGAGGATTTCTTACGATTTCCTATTCTATTCCAATATCAAAATTAACAAAAGCTGGACTCTTTGTCATCAATAAGGGGAGGTTGGCAAATAAGGAAAATGACAGGTCAACTTTTTAAAAAGGGATTTCCTATGCCGAAAATGCGTTGATGGATCGTGCATGGCATTTCTATTGAATAGCCTGGAAATACGTCGATGGTTAATGAGCCATTTCGATACCTATAGCGTCCCGCCCATAGTCATCAAAGTTTTTTGGGTAGAAAGGATTGGCAAACGTTTGGCCTGACCATCCTTTTTGACAACGCCTATTCATACCGCAAGCTTTTTATGGGATTGGCGTTCGCGGCCCGCACGGCATGATAGCCAATGGTCAAGAGAGTCACCAGGAAAGAAGCCATGCCGGCCATCAAGAAGGTAGAAAAACCTAGTTCGGTATGATAGGTAAACGCCTCGAGCCAGTCATCCATAAAATAGTAACTAATAGGTACGGCCAACAAGAAGCCAATGCCCACCAACAAGAGAAAACCTTTGACCATCTGCAGACCAATAGTCAAAACACCGGCACCCAATACTTTTCTGATTCCGATCTCTTTTATTCGCTGTTCCGCTGCAAAACTTGCCAGGCCAAACAAACCCAGTAATGAGATGAAAATGGCAATTCCGGAAAAGCAATGCCCTAAGGTCCCAATCACCATTTCACTTTGGTATTGTTCCGCATATTGATCATCTAGAAAATGATACTCAAATGGGTAATCGGGATTCAATTCTTTTAGGGTTTTTTCTAGAAACGCTAAGCTCGCCTGGTGGGTATGGTTACTCATTCTAAGGTTGAGTATCACACTGGTTTCTGGTCGTAAGCTGATGATCAACGGCTCAATAGGCGAGTGCAGCGAACGAAAGTGAAAATCTTTCACGATACCGATAATTCGTCCGGTTCTGCCCCAAAAGGTGACAGCGTGGCCCAAAGGTTCCTCCAAATCCATGATTTTGGCCGTTTGTTCATTGATGATGATGTTCAAGGAATCGGTGGCCAAGGAAGTATCAAAGGATCTTCCCTTCACTAATTCCATATTATAGGTTTCCAGAAAACCATGCCCCGTTTGAATAATTTGAAAACTTGCTCGAAGCGCACTCGCTCTTCCAGGCCAAGAAAAACCACTGTCGGTAGAGGTACCGTAGGTCAGCGCTGTACTACCAGAAAAGGCTAGCTGCGAAAAATGTGGGTTGGCCGATAACCTAGATTTCAGTTGCGCCTGCACATTGCTATTCAACAAGGCGCCTTCCAGGGGAACCATTAGCACATTTTCTTTCGTGAACCCCAGATCCTTATTTTCCATAAAGTCCAGTTGTTTTTGAACCACCAAGGTCGCAATGATTAGGATGGTGGAAATCATGAATTGAAAAACCACCAACCCTTTCCGCAAGCCATTCGAGCTATGGGAGGTTTTGAAATTTCCCTTCAAAACGCGAATCGCCTTAAAGTTGGAAAGTACGATAGACGGATAGATCCCGGAGACCAGTCCTATTAGCAATCCCGTGGCCAATAGTATTATAACTTGATTAGGCTCTATCAAGGAAAAGTTCATGTTCTTGCCTACCAAAAGGTTCACAGGCCTAATTGTCAGCATAATAAGAAACCCGGCAAGTAGGGCCGAAAAAAGGGCCAATAGCACCGACTCCGTCATGAATTGCAGTAACAAATACCCACGGGTAGAGCCCACTACCTTTTTAACGCCTACTTCTTTGGCCCTTCTGGTAGAACGGGCAGTTACTAAATTGATGAAATTAATAGAAGCGATCAACAGAATAAAAAAGGCCACCACTGTAAACAAGCGCACGTACATGATCCTCCCACCGGTTAATTTGCCATTCTCATAGTTGGTGAATAAATAACGGTCCTTGAACGGTTGCAGAAAAATTGTCCCAGCAACTTCTTCTTTTTCACCCATTTTCTCTTGTACGTATCCTTCAATTTTCGCATTAAATGCCTCGATATCGGTACCCGATTTCAGCTTCGCAATACCACTGATGCCGCTGTTACTCCATTCATCTACCCAGCTGTTGATCTGTTTCCAGACCAAGAAAGGTGCAACGAAATCAAAATCGAGGGTACTTTCATTGGGCATATCTTCAAAAACACCGGCTACCTTAAAGATGCCCCACCCATCGATCTCAATCGTTTTTGATAGTGCGGGCTCCTTCCCGAACAAGCGTTCTTTCGCACTTCTTGAAAAATAGATCTGCGAAGGGGAGGTTAAGGCATTCTTCGCACCCCCTTCGATAAAGTCTACATTAAAAACCTTGAAAAAGTCGGCACTGGCCCACCTGCCATTTTCCCGCTGCCTATGATCTCCCTTTATAAAGTAAGGATCGTACGGCCAGGTATAGGCTGCTATGGCTTCTACCTCCGGAAAGTCCTCCTTAAATGCGGTGTTGAGAGGGCCAGGAGTAAACTCATTGGTGCTGGTGACCCCAGAATAGGTTCGGTTTTCCATGACCTGATACAGTTGGTCTATGTCTTTGTGAAACCCATTAACAGATCGTTCGGATTCCACATAGAGCAGGAGCAAAATACTGGCTGTAAGACCAACGGTAAGGCCCAATACGTTGAGCAGGGCATAGCCCCGTTCTTTCCAGAATACACGAAAACTTGTTTTAAATATGGTAGGGATCATTGCTAGGTTTATGGCGTTTTGATAGAACCACTTCGTACGGAGAAGAGAGAGTCTAAATAGTAAAAGAACGTCTATAAGGAACTTTACATTGGCATAAAAAGGGCCTTTGGTGTTCCAATTTTGTTCATGGTATTCGTCTAGGTCGCCCAGAATATCCTCTAGAAAATCGGGATGACAGTAAAGCTTCAATAGGCGTGTTCCAAGTCTTTTTAGCATGGCTTGAATTCAAATGCTACATCCGGAATTTTTGACCACAAATCCAAACGGGTTTGCATGGTAAAGTCCAATGCCTCTTTCCCAAATGCGGTAATCTTAAAATAGCGCTTCCGCTTGCCGCCCCTAATCTTTGTGGCTTCCCCCAATTCTGAAATGAGAAAGCCCTTGCCTTCCATACGCCTGAGGGCAGATTGCAGTGCACCCACGGAAGCCTTGCGTTCCAACCGCCTTTCAATTTCCTCCTTAATGGCCACCCCGTAGGCATCCCCATGGAGCACACCCACCGTTAAAAGCACAACTTCCTCAAATTCTCCAAGCTGGTATTTCTTCATTTTACTTATTTTTTTCCTAAAAGTAGTTTTTATTCATATACCGGCCAAATTAAAATTCCTAAATGTAGTTTTAATCATAAAAAGAAGAAGGTCTTCTCAACTTGATGGCGCTAGGAGGGAAGGCAATAGGTGCGGAACGGCATATGCGTCTATTCCCGATCAATCATATGCTTGCATCCAAAGCACAGCACATTTTTTCTCAAATAAATTTGCGCAAGTGTTTACTTGCACATATATTTAGGCAAAGGTTTGCTTGCTTTTTTAGTTTGATACCCAACTTCTAAAACAACCTCAAAATGAAGATCATCATCTTTGGTGCTACTGGAATGATAGGAAAACCCTTGGTACAACAATCGCTGCAGTTAGGGCATGAAGTTCATGCTTTCTGTAGGGAATCCCAAAAACTAGCGGGTCTTACGCATACGAATCTTAGCTGCATAAAAGGAGATGTGCTAAATGAAGCCGATGTTGACCATGCCTTAAGACAAGTATACGTGGTATGTATTGTACTTGGGTCTGGGAAGCGCAGAAAAAGCAAAGTACGCTCAGAAGGCACGAAAACCATTATTGCCGCTATGAAGAAAAATGGTATTAAAAGAGTGATATGCCAAACCACATTGGGAGCAGGGGAGAGTCAAGGGAATTTGAATTTTTTCTGGAAATATATCATGTTCGGCTGGTTATTGAAACAAGTGTTAATAGATCATGAACTGCAGGAGCGTTATATAAAAGAGAGCGGTTTAGATTGGACCATCGTACGCCCCGGCGCTTTTACCGATGGTGAAAAAAACAGGCGTTTATAGGCAAGATTTTGACGTAAACGACCGAACCGTACAACTAAAAATAGCAAGAGCGGACATCGTGCATTTTATCACCCAACAATTCAACAGCACTGAGTACCTGTTCAAAACTTCTGGACTATCGTATTAATAAAAATGGTCTAGGTGTCAACATAGGACATCACGAAATAAATCAATCATGAAAACAATTTTTAAGACGTATACACCAGACGGTTTCAGGAACCTAAATTCCTATTTGTTTACAGAAAATCCTGAGGAGCTGATCCAATTTTTAAAAGAGAGTTTTTACGCGGAAGAAATAAACCGCTCTATCAATATAAGAAACAATACCATTGGCAACTGCATTTTAAAGATTGGTGATAGCGGCTTTATGATAAGTCAGGCCCGAGGGGAGTTCATGAAGATGCGAACGGCCCTCTATCTCTATGTGGAGGATGTTGATGCCGTATATGAAAATGCCCTCAGACAGGGAGGGAAGAATAGTTTTGAACCCGAAAATATGGATTATGAAGACCGACAGGGCGGTATCATTGATCCCGCGGGAAATTACTGGTTTATCTCCAAAAGATTGATCCAAAAAGGATACCACGAAACATAAGCGGTTTTAAGAATGTATTTCCCGAGTATGAAATTTTGGGAGCCACCGAACTTTTAGTAGATACCATGAACCTTTTTAAGGAATAGAATATGAGTGTGAGAAGAGATGTTTTCCAAGCCATTGCAGACCCCACAAGGCGGCAGATAATGACCATGCTGGCCGATAAGAAAATGAATGTCAATAGTATATCGGAGGCATTTGACATGACCAGACAGGCAATTTCCCTGCATGTCAAAATACTGCAAGAATGCAATTTGATATCCATCGAAAAAGAAGGAAGGGAACGTGTTTGCAAAGCACAATACGAGCAGTTGGCAGCAGTAAATGATTGGATAACCGACTTGAGAGGTATTTGGATGAACCGATTCAACAATCTGGATAATGTTCTGGGTAACTTAAAAAACAAGCACAATGAAATCTGATGTGATTTTTGATTTTCAAATAGATACAAAAACAAATACCATACACGTGAAACGCTCTTTTAATGCCGTCTTGGGGCTCGTTTGGGATGCCTGGACAAAAGCCGAGTTGCTAGATCTTTGGTGGGCACCGGAGGGGTATATATCCACCACAAAATCCATGCATTTTTCAGAAGGCGGCATGCGGCACTATCGAATGCAAGGACCCGATAACTTTGAAATGTGGGGCATCACGACCTATGACAACATCAACCACCATAAGAAGTATTCGGGAAAGGAATATTCGGCCGATGCGTTGGCCGAAGTATCTTCAGAACTGCCGCCATCCGTTTATTTGATCAAGTTTTATAAACAAGAAGAATACACGCTCATAGAACATGCGACTTCGTATGATAGTCTGAAGGATATGGAGCAAAGCATTCAATATGGTTTTAAAGAAGGGATGCTCGGCGCCTTTGATAGATTGGATGCCTTTTTTGCCAAACCATAAAGCATGAAACTACCTCTACTAGTGCTTCTAGCCCTTTTCATAGGAAGTTGTAACCAATTTAAAAAGGAAGAACAACCAAACACTGCAAAGAATATGGAAACAGTTGCCAAGACCACCGACCCAAGTGCCTCCTCCAATACTAATTTTGGACAGGCCGCAATGCTCATAAGAAAACCTATCTCAGAGGTATTTGAGGCGTTTATTGATCCAGAAAAAACCACCAAATTTTGGTTTACCAAAAGTACCGGGAAATTGGAAGAAGGAAAATCAGTCGACTGGATCTGGGAAATGTACCAGTTGTCCGTTCCTGTTAATGTCAAAAAAATAATTGAAAATAGACACATACAAATAGAATGGGGAACGGGGAGCAACTTCTCGTCTGTTGAATGGACCTTTGAAGCCATTACTGAAAATCAAACCTTCGTCACCATTACGAACACCGGGCTACAAGGGCAGGGAGCGCATCTTATGAATGCCATCAGAGATTCAACTGCTGGTTTCACCATGGTATTGGCCGGATTAAAAGCTTATATGGAGCATGGCATTGAACTGCATTTGATACGGGATAAATTTCCAAAGCACTGATTCCGAATACAGTATCCGAATGAAATTTGGATACTGTATTCGTTTGAGGAGCTGTTGCAGCTGGCTCCGATGGGATAAGCACACTTTTAAATGCAACTAAGTATCATTAACAAGCAATAGTACTACATTTGCAATGTAATGATGTGGGCAAAGTGAGCTTGTTTCCAGAAACCACCCTTCACGGAACGTTTTTAGGACCAATCACCACGAAACACCTGTAAAGGAATCACCAGCGAAACGTTCAATAATCAGGGAACGGGAGTTACAATTGTCCAAGCTATCAGAACTACCTTTTAAAATATATGGAAGCGATCATAAGCGTTGTTGGATTTTTAGGTGCTGGTAAAACCACCCTGTTAAAACACTTGATAGAAAAATTTTCTACCCATGGGTGGAGTCCTTTTGTGGTTCTCAATGATTATGAAAATGCAAATATGGACGTGCAACAATTTGCCAAACAGCTTAAATCAACCCACATTAAACCCTTAAGTGGCAGTTGCATTTGTTGTACCGGTATCGTTGAACTGCGAAACACGGTAAACAGGATTCCGGAAAGAGTCAATGGCATTACGCTTATTGAAGCCAACGGAACCTCGGATGCATGTGCCCTAATGGAGTTCCTGGGTGTTGGAATCAACGATCGATTTTTGCCTCCTATCCAAATTTCTGTCATAGACGTTCAGAATTGGCAAAAGAGAGGGGAGCATAACGAGCTGGAGGCGAATCAAATTCAGGTTTCTTCCTTGTTGGTGCTAACACATCTTGAAAAGAGCAGCGAAAAGCGAAAAAATCAGGTAATCGATGCATTAAAAAAACACAACCCCGTAGCGAAGATAGCAATGATAGAAGATTTGGATGTCTTATTGCTGCCCGAGTTATTGCCCTCAGAAAATACGGCCCAAAAGTTCGAACATCACAGAACACATTGGTCCTCCTGTTCCATTGATTTACCGGTTTTACCCCATTTAAAATGCATACAAGATCTTTGCCATGCAATTTCTAAGAGCATTCTTAGGGTAAAGGGGTGTGCCATAATAGGGGACGAAGTGGGGTATACCTTTTTTGAACGTACCCCTGATGGCAACGTATTTATACGTCCCTTTAATGGGATTCCCATAACAGGTGCCAAACTTTTGACTGTGGGGCCAGGTAGCGAGCCTTCCTTGCTGCAAAAAACGCTTCAAACGATTCTCTTGATAGATGAAGTGCATTAAATGATCGCATCTCATTAAACCTTTGGCCCAAAGTACCGTCCTAGCAATAACGGAGTCTGAACGAGCCGTAATACAACAAAGGCAAAATGAAAGAATCAAACGGATTGCTATGGGGAATGAAAAAGGTATGTATACTTGTATTGCTGCTCCTATCCGCAGGCTGTAGTACGAATGAAAAAGAGGCGATAGCCACAGAAGACGACCTTGATGACAATGCTTTGAATGCCCCCGTGATTCAAACTCCCGAACCCTTGATCTACTTGGCGGACAATCTGGATGAACAAGATAAATTAGGATGGTTTATCGACACTCAAGGCATTGGTTTCAATGAGACCTTGCATGCACATTCCTGTAAACCAACAGGCGGGGATGTTCAGTTCTATTACAATGAAGAGACGCGTCAAATTTGCTCTGCCGAATACCTTGATTTTTGCATTCAAATGACGGGAGGCCCGGTTGAAGGAATGACCTTAAGCCTTGTTGCCAGTGACAGCGATTCTCCTGAGCAGCAATTCAATTATGATATGGATAGCGGTGAGTTTAGACCCGTAGGGGATGATGCCCTTTGTCTTGCTGTGGGATCCACGAGCGCCGCTGCGGGCATCTATATGTCGCGTTCCTTGTCATTGGCAGCTGTTACCACCACTGATGAAATTCTAAAAAAATGGGTAATTGCAGGTAGCGGTCCAACAACGGATTAGGTAGGTGCAAACATAGGTATCGCAAAATGCTTGAATTTACCAATTAATTTCTTGAATGACTTAAAAAGAAATCAAGTATCATTTCACTTGCATTGATCTCCCGGCTTACCGGCCCCACGATGTTTGCAGAAAGGTATTGCGCCCCGCTGGGCCAGGTATGTCCGCCGCCATTCACTTTTACAAGAACAACTTCCGAGCCTTCTTCGCAGCCATCATACCGAACTACTTCAATACTCGTATCGTCTTGCACATCATCTAATAACGCGTCAATTTTGGCAGGATTCAAACAGGAATTGAACCCTCTGAAATTATCGATTGTTTCCTCCGTAGATAATACCCTTCCTCTGCTGCAATTGGGAAAACCCGGTACGGTAACACAACCTCCCTCATAGGGTACCAAGGGGTCATTAGTACCATTGACGATTAGTACCGAGATCGGACTACTGGCCACTGTTCCATCTTGAGATGCTGCCATTTGCGCGGTCACATCGATTTTCGTGAAAAGTGATAAGAAGATCATCAAAGTACGGATTGATGAAATACAATATATTGAGGCCTATGGAAATTATATCAAGATCTTTACGAACGAAATGATTCTGACGCCCCAGACCCTAACGGATTTTTTAGACAGGCTGCCTCCCGATTTTTTACAAATTCATAAATCGTTTGTTTTGAACTTCAATAAATTACGATTGATCGATGGGAACCAGATCGTATTACAGAGCGCGGTTAAACTACCGAACGGCAAATCTTACAAAAAGGCCGTTTTAGACCGTGTAAGGCATATTTAACTCTTTTCTTGGTGCATAAATAGCTAGAGTGATACTATCGACCCATCGCATTGCCATATGTTCAAATTTGGTATAACTTGTTCGAAACCCAATGTATCGCCCTTGTCGGGGGGCTTTTCAGCTAAAAATGTTTGAAAATCCGTTTCGGGCAAAAGCCCAAATAATTCGTATCGAGTACTTTATCTTCATATATCATAGGCGCCTTTACATATTTACACCAATGTATAATGGCTCGTATCAAAGCCACCAAAGTTTCGCCCAACCTCGCTAAGACCTTCCCTTCTGCTATTCTTGATTTTTTGAAGAACTATCCTTCTATTAATATGTAATTGATCGATTAAAGGTAGGATAATATCGATTAAATATGGAGGTGAAAGTTTGCTGAGCTTGTAATAATGTAGTACTTTTCTTCATTGTTTAATATAAATCATTCACCTTATGGAAAAAAAATACTTTTCAAGTAGTTTTGGGGCTCGTATTCATTTGCGAAACTCATGCCGCTTGTTTGCATTATTTGCAGTGTTCATTTTGTGCGACTTGAGTTATGGTCAAGCACAACAACCAACTTCCCTTAAAGGGAGTAAAACCATGAATGTTAGATATCTGGGCACGTCACCCAAATTGACAGACATAAAACCGATTCCCAATAGGGTTAAGAAGAACGGGGCAGACGTATACATTGTACCCAACAAATTGACTAAAACGGGTCTTATCAAGGGGATTTCTAACAAAACTCTCGATCCGGTGATGCAAAGAACCACCAATAGCGAGCGCATGAATGGTGCTCAGGTTAAAGTTGGTTTTGACGGTGGCAGCAACGAGGACAATGCTAACGTTAATGGTATAAACGTGGCCCCTCCCGATACGCAAGGGGATGTAGGTCCGAACAATTACATCCAAATGACCAATAGCGTCACCACTATTTTTGATAAAAGTGGAAACACTTTGCTTGGTCCGGTACCCAACAGTGTATTCTTTCAGAATTTGGATCCCGTATTAGCGGGTACCAATGATGGGGATCCTGTGGTACTATACGACCAGTTTGAGGACCGTTGGATCGTAAGTCAGTTTGCGGTAAGCCAGGGCGCTCCTTATTTTATGTTGGTGGCGGTATCGGAGACTTCGGATCCCTTAGGTTCGTACAACCAATATGCCATCGATTATGGTTCTGATTTTCCAGATTACCCCAAATTAGGAGTTTGGAACGATGCACTGTACATCTCGACCCGAGATTTTGCAGACGGAGCTGGTTTCGCTGGTTTTTCCTTGGTAGCAATCAATAAATTTGATATGTATAATGGGGAAGAGACGGCAGCACAGCGTTTTGAATTAGACAATCCTGAAGCGGATGGAATTCTTCCCGCGGATGCAGATGGTACTACGCCACCTCCCGCAGGAGAACCACATTATTCATTGTATTTGTCTGCATCGGGCAATTCGTTGAATTTGATTACAACTTCGATAGATTTTGACAACCCAGCCAATTCCTCCTTGGAATTTGGGTCGATAGCGGTTGCACCTTATTCCTTTTTTCAGACCCAGGTACCACAGCCCAACGGACAGACCTTGGATGTCTTGCCTTTCTTTTTAATGTACCGACTTCAATATGTGAATTTTGGGAGCTATGCAAGTATGCTGACCAATCATAGCGTACAAGAAGTGTCGGGCGGTGCTTTTGGTATACGTTGGTACGAATTTAGAAAAAGCGGAGGTCCTTGGGACACTTATCAGCAAGGTACCTTTTTGCCAGACGATGGCCTAAATAGATGGATGGGAAGTGTTGCCATGAATGGCGCAGGAGATATCGCCTTGGGATATTCAGTGTCCAGTGCCGATTTGAACCCGTCGATCCGTTTTGCCGGGCAAACTGCTAACGAGAGTGGTTCAGGTATTTTAAATGTTCCGGAGACTAGTATATTGGAAGGAACCCTATCTAGTAGGGGAACCAACCGATGGGGGGATTACTCCATGATGAGCATTGACCCTGTAGATCAGGATTTTTGGTTTACAACGGAATATATTGCAAACGATGCAGCCTTTTCAGGTTGGGGAACCTTTATTTCAGAAATGGCATTTGGCGATCCGCCAACGGCCATTTGTCAGGATATTGCGGTAGAGTTTGATGCAAACGACGGCAGTGTCAGCATTTCACCCGAAGATATTGACGATGGTTCAACAGACCCCAATGGTGGTGAAGTTACCTTATCCTTGGATATTGACACCTTCGATTGTAACAGCCTCGGTGAGAATATTGTAACACTTACCGTAACGAGTGTAGATGGTATTACGGCTACCTGTACAGCTGTAGTAACGGTAAATGTTATCGATACCGAAGCCCCAGTGGCAGTCTGTCAGGACATTTTCGTTGAGCTTAATGGCGATAGTGTTGAGATTACCGGCGAACAGTTAGATGGCGGTTCTACCGACAATTGTACTATTGTCGATTTTGCGTTAGATCAAACTTCGTTTACCGAATTGGGGACCTTCCCCGTTGTCTTAACGGTTACAGACGCTGGCGGCCTTACAGACAGCTGTGAAGCCACGGTTACCGTGGCCGAGGGAGCTATGATCGTAGTAGATCCAACTTCTTTGGAAGCGGCCGTTGATTTGGAAGTAGATCCACCAGTAGTAGAAAGAGTACTTACCATTAGCAATAATGGAGGTGTACCTTTGGATTTTGATATTACGGTAGGCAATCCCACCTTTACTCCTTCGGCTCAATCCATTCAGGATTTGACAAATTTGGATAGAAGTGTCTTCCAAGGAAATAGGTCTTTTTCAGGACCCCTAAAAGCTGTTAAAGCCGAAAAAACAATATCAAAATTATCCGAACTTAAAAAGGGTGAAACAGCCGCTAGCACAGTAGTAGTCGATTCCATTTTCTATGATTCCGGTGTAGATTTTCCCGGGTCTTTTGTTGGATTTAACGATCTTACCGTATCGAATATCACAGGTGTTCGGTTTGATGTGCCCGATGATAGCTTTACGCTTACGGCCGTTCGTAATGCCTATAGAACGGAAGTGGCTACGAACGTTACCATCTTATTGAGTATTTATAAAGGCGGTAATGATCCAACGGAAGGTGAACTGTTATCGGAACAGGTTATTACGGGAGATAGCCCAGATGGCGATTTTCTTTTTGAATCTCTAGATACACCATTGACCTTCAATGCCGGGGAACATTTCTGGGTAGTACATACCTATCCTACAGGGATTGGATTTCCACAAGGTTATGATGACACAGTGACTACGACACGCCCCAATACCTATGTGGCGAGTAATGATGGAGGTGCATCATATATCTCTGTTGACGGGTTTGCCATGTTGGTACGTGCACTTAGCGAAGGGCAGGACAATAGTTTCATTACCCTTTCAGCAGATACCGGAACGGTCGCACCGGGCGAGTCTACAGATATTACAGTAGCTTTTGACGGTTCTACGCTCGATAATGGAGTGTATGAGACCGATTTTAGCATAACGAGTAACGATGTCGTTAATCCCGAAGTTACGGTTGCAACGACCTTTACGGTCAGTGGCCAGCAAACTCCGGAGATCGAGGTAAGTCCGCTATCCTTGGAAGCGGCCGTAGATGTTCAGGTAGATACTCCTCCGGTCGAGGAAGAAACCTTGACCATTACGAATAATGGCGGAGCGCTTTTGGAATTTGATGTAGCCTCTGGCACACCAAGCTTCACTGCTCCTGGTGAAACAAGTTCGGCCTTGGCCAATTTGGACCGCAGCGTATTTGTGGGGAATCCTAATTTCATAGGTGCTTTGAAAAAAGCCGGTGCTGAAAAGCGCAATTCGATTCGTTTGTCCAATGCACTTAGTGCCCAGAAGTTTGAAAATGCCGGTCCAGTTTTGGATTCCATTTCCTATGACTCGGGTATTGATTTCCCTGGGGATTTTGTCGGATTTGATGATACGACCATCTCTCAAGCCATGGGAGTTCGATTTGATGTACCGGGAGATAGCTTTACACTCACTGCGGTACGCAATGCCTATAGAACGGAAACCGTTACTGGAGCCACTATTTTATTAAGTGTGTACCAAGGAGGCGACCTTCCCGAACAAGGAACCTTGCTATTGGAGCAAGTAGTAACAGGAGATAGCGCCGACGGTGTTTTTGCCTTAGAAATGTTAGACAGTCCGTTAACCTTTGGAGCTGGGGAGCATTTCTGGGTGGTGTATACCTATCCATTGGGAATTACATTTCCACAAGGGTTCGATGACACAATTACCACAACAAGACCAGATACATATGCCTTCAGTAGTGATGGAGGTACGTCGTTTTCCTTGTTTGATGGGTTTGCGAGTTTAATGCGTGCTTTAAGCCAAGGAACAACAGGTGAGTTTATTACACTATCGCCGGAAGCCGGTGTTGTTGCTCCAGGAGAGTCGGTTGACATTGCCGTTACTTTTAACGGTGAAAGTCTGCCCAATGGTACCTATGAAACCGATCTTACGGTTAGTAGTAACGATCCTTTGACCCCTACGGTCACGGTACCCACCACATTTGTGGTCTCTGGACAGACGGCGGCCATAGAAGTTTCTGAAGAACTGTTGTTATTCAACGATGTTTTTATTGGAAATACAGCAGAGCGAACCTTTGAGATTACCAATACCGGAATAGGAGAGCTAACTGTTTCTTCGATTTCTTCCGATAACGAAGAGTTTACGGTAGATCCTGCGGAAGCCGTTATTGCGGCAGGTGAAGTGTTAGAGGTCACTGTAGGCTATACGCCTGTAGCAGAAGGAAGCAGCAATGGTATTCTTACCATTAGTAGCGATGCCGAAAATGCTGGGGAGGTAGAAATTATAGTAAATGGTGTTGGAGTAGAAGGCCCATTGGCCGTACTAGCGCCTGAAGAAAGCGCTGTGGAACTACCGATCACAAAAACTACGGAAGTAGAACTGACCCTCACCAATGAGGGAGGATCACCGTTGATCTATTCCTTCCCGGAATTTGCAATGGCCTTGGCACTTCAAGACCCTAATGCTCAAATACAACGGGCAGAGGTTATTGATTTTCCAAATTTCTCTAGTGTACAATCCAAAGGATTTTCAGATACTAGGAGAGGTGCGCCGGTACCATTTGGTATGGGAACCGACCTTACTTTTGGCTATACTTGGATGGACAGCGACGAAGCCGATGGTCCTGTAGCCAATTTCATTGATATTATTCCATTTGGAGCTACCGATGTGACAGAGTTCTTGATATCCGGCAATTTTGCAGACGGAACGGTTAGTTTGGACCTTCCCTATGCCATACCTTTCTATGGTCAAGCATTTGAAACCCTCTTTGTCAACGCAAATGGTTTTGTTTCCTTTGAGGAACCGACAAGTACACTTTCCTTCTTGAACGGTCAAATACCGGTAGACGATGGTATCAACAACATCATTGCCCCGTTCTGGACCGATTTGGAGCCTGGTACAGGTGATGGTGGTACGGTGCATGTTGCCGCTTTTGCGGATGCCATAGTAGTACAGTGGACGGATGCACCCGGATTCCTCACAGAGGGTACGGTTACCTTCCAGATAGTCATATTTACAGACGGTACCATAGATGTACAGTATAACGATATGGCCACTGCATCTTTCTTGGAAAATGCAACGGTCGGCATAGAGAATTCCGCTGCCACCGATGGGGCGCAGGTTGCCTTTAATACAGCTTATGTAAAGGATAACTTTGCGGTTCGTTTTATGAAACCCTTGGTTGCCGGAGTTGATTTTATTACAGCAGTTACTCCACTTTCCGGTGTTGTAGGTGTGGGACAATCCAGAGCCATTACGGCTACGGTAGATGCAGGAAATCTGATTCCTGGCGTGTATGAAGATCAGGTGGTGCTATCGAGTAATTCACCGGATATGTCATTCAGTACAGCTACCATAGAACTTACGGTGGTAGATGCGCCCAAAGTTGTTAGCTATACACTGATCGATGCTGATAGTGATATACCTTTGGTTGAAATCAATGATGGTGATGTAGTAGATCTTCGAATCTTCGATACCGCTAATTTCAATATTCAGGCAAATATCGGTGACCTGGTACCGGGAAGCATCGTATTCGATTTTAATGAAGCCGAAGGCTTCAGAAGAGACAATACGGCCCCCTATGCAGTAGGTAGGGAAAACCGGGGTAATTTCAGGAAATTGGATCTACTCCCTGGTGTCAATACCGTTACAGGAACACCTTTTAGCAGACGAGGCGGACGAGGTGATGAAGGAGTCGCCAAGACTATTGCTTTTGAAATTGTTGGAGGAGTCGTTCCGGAGATAGAAAGTTTTACCTTGATCAACGCCGATACCAACGAAGCAATCGGTCCTTTAGCAGATGGAGATGTACTCGACATTAGTACTTCGGATGCCGATAACTTTAGTGTGGTGGCCAACGTAGGTGATTTAGAGGCCGGTAGTGTCATTTTCGATTACAACGGCACCACTGGGTTTAGAAGGGATAACAACGCTCCCTATTCTTTAGGTGGAGATAATGCGAATGGTAATTTCAATAGAGTTCCTTTTGAATTGGGAACCAATACCATTACCGCTACACCTTTTATAGGACGCAACGGACGAGGTGATGAAGGAGTCGCCGGTACGATCAATTTTGAGGTGGTAAGCCCAGTTGCTCCGGAAATAACCAGTTTGATCTTGGTAAATACCGAGACCAATGAACAATTAGGGATCATCGAAGACGGCGGTGTATTGGATTTAAGTCAATACCCTACAACGGGACTTAGCATTGTTGCAGATACCGATGTGGTCGTAGGAGTTGGTAGTGTCATTTTTGATTTTAACGGTATTAACCGTTTCCAGGTTGAAAATGCGGCACCCTATGCGCTGAACGGAAAACGACGTGGTGTATTAAGACCAACGTTCTTCGCTCCTGGTATTAACAACCTTACTGCTACCTTGTATACCGAAAGAAGCGGCCGTGGTACAATTACCTCAACCGTTAATATCGCGTTCGAAGTGCTTCCGGTAACGGCAGTGGCCGGTAAAGAAATCAACCCTAATGTGGCAAAGGTATATCCGAACCCCACAGCAGACGTTGCTAACTTTACTTTTGAGAATACCCAACAACAGGTGTTGAAAGGTACGCTGTTCAATCTACTTGGGCAGTTGGTGTACCCATCATTTGATTTTGAAGTCGATGATGTAGGGCATGCCTTCCTTGATATGACCAACCTGTCACAAGGTACTTATATCTTAAGGCTCAGTGACGATAAAGGAGAAATCGTATCACAGGTAAAGGTGATAAGACAATAAGGCTGTAGTTTATAGCTAGTTTGTAAAAACGGGCCGTTCAACTTATTTGAACGGCCTGTTTTATTATTTCCAAAATTATCTGTCAGCCTTGATTTTTTTGTTTCTTTTTTTATCAAGAAAAAAAGAAAAAAGACTTCTTTCAACGCCGTACTAGTCAATGCCAACGCTACATCTGGACCAAAATTGCGGAGATACTTAATCTCTAAAATTTATGTCTTATTTTACATAATGTTAGGAACACGTTTAAAAAAACTTCAAACAAGACGAGAGGTTAGCAAGGGCTAAGAAATTATCTCGCAGAGTAATTTTTAGCTGTTGCGGCCAGCTGACGAGAATGCTGTAGAAAAAAATCTTGCACACATTTCCTCGAATACGAGAATTTTGAATAAGCCTAAAAGGCTAGCTTTTAAATGGCGTTGGCAAGCGATGGCAAATTGTGTTTAAAATAAATTGCCAGAGCAATTTTATTTTAAAAAGCAATCGAGCACTTGGCAGCGGCTATTTTACATAACGACAAATTATAGATACAGCTAAAAGGTTTCTCGCTGTGGTTTCTAAGAATTTGAAATTTTCTAAAAATATTTTTCTGTGTAGAAATATTCAAGCTACGTAAATTAGAAAGGTTGATGACCCAGTTAGTAATTCGCTTAAAAGCTAAAAACTTGAGGGATATTTTACATAATAGAATTATGACTTACGTTTTTCATTAAACCTTTATTTGTATGTCCGTAAACACCCCTAATTTCAATATAATTTCGTATATTTAATTGATAATATTATAGTTAAATATGGATATATTTTCTTTTGGGGTACATTTTACAGATGAACAAAGTTGTAGATTGCATTTTAAAGAGCA
>CALLVX010000170.1 GCA_938010765.1 uncultured Flavobacteriaceae bacterium
CACACAAATGGGAGCGCATCTCGTGCTTACCCACAACAAGCAAGAAACCAAGGTAGCTTTTTCAGAAATACAGGTATTCGACTTTGGCTTTTCCAGTTTTTGTTGGGGCGAAGACCGCTACCACCGCAAACAAATAGAGACGATTCTAAGTGGCACCCAAAAATGCCCCAAAGGCACTTTTAAAAAGGCGGCCAAAGTGGAATCTGATCGTCTATACCAAAAATTTTAGCATGCTGTTGAGAAAAACCATCGGAATACTGCTCGTAAGCGTTCTTTTCGTCGCTTGCGACGACATCATAGAGGAGGAAGACCTTTCTAACCGCCAAGTAACCGTATTGGCACCCTTGGAAGAAAGCGTAGTCAATCAAAACCAAGTGAGCCTTAACTGGAATACAGTTGAAGATGCCCGTTCATATAAAGTAGAGCTGGCTACCCCCAATTTTGAAAATGCCGCGCAAATTGTAATCGACAGCCTGGTTGAACAAGATACCCTGGGAACCATTCGTACCCAAGTGCAGACCACCCTCTTAAATGGCAATTACGAATGGCGTGTAAAAGGTCTCAATGGTGGTTTTGAAACCCCTTTTACGGTAAATTCATTTACTGTTAACGGTGATGAAAATATTGATTTGGTCGCTCCTAATACACCCATACCCCAAACACCGGCAGATGGTACCATACAAGATGAGACCGGTATCGTCTTCACATGGTTGCGAGAGGACATTGCCGGGACCGCCGAACGCGATAGCATTTATATATACACCGATCAAGCATTGCAAAATTTGGAACGCAAGGGGCTCGGGGCCAACAAAAATTTTGAGGTTACCCTCGCTTCCAACACCTATTATTGGTTGGTTCAGGCCTTCGATGCTGCTGGGAACGAGAGCGCCGACTCGGCCGTATTCGAATTGACCATCAATTAAGTATTGAACAACTGCATCTCGACCGCGCCTGTCGGTGAGGCAGGCGCGATGTGACAATACCAACAAGCGAATGAAACGTGAAAAAAAATAGCAAAACATATATCTTACTAACGTTAGTAGCCCTTATTTGGGGTACTATTGGGTATAAAATCATCAGTTCCTTATCTTCTGATCCAGAATCGAATGCCGAAGAGATTGCCGTTTCCTTCAAACCCCTACCTGTTCAAAAGAAAGAAACTTTTGACATTGTAGCCGATTACCGAGACCCCTTCTTAGGAAGCCTTCCTAAAAAAAAGACGAAAAAAAGAATTGTCAGCACAAAACCGAAGGCCCCTGCAGTTCCAGAAGTGTCTATTAGTTATACCGGGTTTATGACCGATGGCTCTACCCATCAAAAAATATTTTTCGTCACGATCAACGGCCAACAACATTTAATGAATACCAAAGACGAAATAGCCAAAGTAACCCTCTTGGGCGGATCGGCTTCATCCATTCGAATTCGTTATAACAACAAAACCAGGACAATTCAACGTACCGAATGAATTGGTCGACAAAAATAACCGCTGGCGCGCTTCAGTTCGTACTCTTTATCGGAGTGGTTATTGCCCTACTGCTGTTAAGCTTTGTTACCCTTGCCCATACCAATCAACTTTTTGGTAAAAAGACCGAACTTTTTGTAAACACTATTAAGAAAGCAGATCTAGGACTTGAATACATTTTAAAAAATACCATTCGCACCAACGATTCGGTCAACATTAGCCTCTCTTTTGAAGATGAAATAAGTACAAAGGCCACACGTAATTATTGGGGGGTCTATGAAAAATATTCGGTGACCGCCCAATCTAAAAAAAACAGTTTCACCAAGGTAGTATTAGCGGGCAATCACACAACCGAAACCCGTCCCGCCCTATATCTACAAGACAACCAACGCCCAATGATCATTGTAGGAAAGGCCGAGATCAAAGGCAACGCCTATTTGCCCAAGCAAGGCATTCGGCCCGGTAATATTGCGGGGAATTCTTTTTATGGCACCGCATTGGTACGGGGGCGACAGCTTCAAAGTTCCGAACGGTTACCCAGGCTGGATACTGGCTTTACCGCCTATGTACAATCTATCTTCCACAACAGGAACAATACAGACTACGAGCCGATTTCCCTGGAACCCGGAATGAACATTCAAAACTCGTTCAAAAGTACCGCCAAGCTACTACAGGGGGAAGTGTTAAACCTATCCGAACTAACTTTAAGCGGCCATATTATCGTAAAGGCAAGCCGACGTATCGTTGTAGACCGCTCTGCGAATTTGCGCGATGTGGTATTGATCGCACCTGAAATCATTATTAAGGATGGTGTTTCCGGTATCTTCCAAGCCATTGCCAGTAAGCGTATCGATTTGGGAAAACGATGTGAATTGGGATACCCCTCCGCTTTGGTAGTCATTGATAAAACCAAGGTACCCGAAGGGCGTCCCACCATTCAAAGACCAGAATTGCATATCGGGGCCGGTAGCCTGCTAAAGGGGATTGTTCTATATATGACAACGGAAGTGGAACGTCCTACCTTTCATCCACAGGTCAAAATTGAAGAAAAGGCCGTTGTCTGGGGCGAAGTATATTGCCAACGTAATCTAGAACACAAAGGCAAGGTATTTGGAAACATTGCTACCTACGGTTTTATCGCATTGGAGAACGGCAGTATTTATCAGAACCATCTATTCAATGGTACCGTAGATAGTGAAGGTTTACCAGCAGCCTATTCAGGGTTGCCCCTAGTCGGAAAGGCTATTTCTAAAACCAGCGCGAAATGGCTCTACTAAAAAAAATAAGGGGATCGACCCTAATGGAGACACTCGTCGCTACAGTGTTGATCGTTCTCATCTTTATGATCGCCAGCATGCTGATGAACGCTATCTTTTCCGCTAGTATTAAAGGAAACAACCAACAGCTTACGGAACATCTGAACCAACTGGAGTACGCCCAGAAAAATGGCCTGATTACCGTTCCGTATACCGAAGAATGGGGCAATTGGCTTATTGAAATTTACCCTGAAACCGTTGCGAACGTCACCTATTTGACACTCGAATCGACTCATAAAGATTCAAAGAAACAATTAAAAACATACGCCTCTTTTGAGTAAGAACAAGACTAAAATAAAAGCCTTTACCCTTAGCGAAATGATGGTGGTACTCGTCATTACCGTCATCGTAGTAGGTTTGGCATTTTCGGTCTTGCGATTGGTGCAAAAACAAATGGGCGCCATTGGATCAAATTATGAAAACACCACCGAGCTAAACCTCTTAAGGCAAGCACTTTGGATCGATTTTAATACCTACCCCTACCTTTATTATGATAGTGCTACCAAGGTGCTAAGGTGCGAGAATGAGCTCGATTTCAAGGAATACCGTTTCGAGCAGGAAGCTATTGTTCGAGAAAGAGATACTTTTAACCTGAAAATAAAGGTTTCTACGCTTTATTTCGATGGGAAAGAGGTAGCTACGGGCGCTATAGATGCCCTGGAGCTAACCACCGCTAAAGAAGTAGGAGAGAAAGTTATTTTCGTACACCAGACCAATGTCGCAGACGAATATATGCAGTAATGGGATTCAAACTTGAAAACATAGCAACCGAAAAAACCGGCTCGCCCCGGAAGCGAAAAGAGGTCGGCACTTCTATTTTAGAACGCGAGATCAGCTTGTTCGGCAGCTCATTTTCCAACAAGAAAAAAGAGGATTTTTATACCGAAATCCACGTATTGCTAAAGGCAGGTATCAACCTTAAAGATGCACTTGCCCTAATGCAAGAAAACCAGAAGAAAGAAAAGCAGCAACTGTTTTATAAAGAGATGGTCGACGCCTTGGTGATGGGACAACCGTTCTCGGAAGTCATAAAAGCAAAAAAAGAATTTACCGAATACGAATACTACTCACTTAAAATTGGGGAGGAAACAGGAACAACCCATAAAATCGCAGAAGAATTGGGTAAATTCTTCGCCCGAAAAAATGAACAACGAAGAAGTCTGGTCAATGCCCTCACCTACCCCATCATTATTTTGGTCACCGCTGTCTTGGTAGTTATATTTATGTTGCGCCTGGTTGTGCCAATGTTTCAGGATATTTTTAAGCAAAACAATGTAGAATTACCGGGAATTACCAAGTTTATTATTGCCGCCTCCGACTTTATTAAAGACTATGGTTGGTGGATAGTACTTGTAGTGCTGGGTATTCTGGTATCCAGAAAATTATATACCAAGCAACCATGGTACAAACAGCATAAGGATCGTTTATTATTGAAGCTACCCTATGTCGGTAATTTTATAAGAGCGGTGTATCTGGCCCAGTTCACCCAGGCGGTTACCTTGCTAACGGCTTCCAAAGTGCCCGTATTGAACAGTATCGAATTGGTGGCACGGATGATAGATTTTTCACCATTAAAAGAGGCTCTGGCCAAGGTAAGTAGCGATATTGTCGCTGGAAAAAGTTTGAGCGCAAGTATGTTGGGAACGAATTTTTTTGATCATCGAATGGTTTCCTTGATCAAAGTAGCCGAAGAGACCAACCAGACCGAATTCATCTTTGAACGATTGAACCAACAATACAATATAGAAGTACAACAAAAATCAAAACTATTATCGACCCTTATGGAACCGTTGATTATTTTGATGGTCGGTATTTTAGTCGGGGTCATCTTAGTGGCCATGTACCTGCCCATGTTCAAATTGGGGAGTGTTCTGGGTTAAAGAAAGCTCCATGAAAGAAGATGCCAATAGCTTGGATTTAGGAATTATTTTCTGGAAATACCAAATTTTCTATTTCCGAACTTCGTTAGTAGTATTCCTATTTGTATCAGCTTTGCAGCGAATAGCACTATGCCCCAAACGCTTCAAAGTGCATACGATTTTATTTAAAAACAGCTCCGTATCCTCTTTTTCGAGAAAGCCTTAAAAACGGTCGTCCCATTCAAACTACCATTCACCGAAGGTAAATTTCCATTCGTCTACACTTCTCTTTTAATTTCCTCGTTATTTAGGAATATTGTAGGCATTTTAAACCCAAATATTATGAATATTCTACTGATCGAAGATGATATGATAGAAACAATGAAACTACAACGCACCGTTTCTAAATTGCAACTAAAGCACAATATCGTGGAAGCCAAAAATGGAGAGGAAGCTTTGAATACTTTAAAAGAAGCTACCCCCTTGCCCGATATTATTCTTTTAGACCTCAATATGCCGCTTATGAGTGGTATCGAGTTTCTAAAAATCCTAAAGGCCGATGATAAACTCAGATACCTTCCGACCGTAGTTCTGACGACCTCGGAAAATCGGGCAGATTTATTGGAATGTTATAAAATTGGCATCGCAGGATACATCATTAAACCACTTAGGTACGAAGACTACGAGTCTAAACTTCACAAGGTGCTCGACTACTGGAACATCAACGAATTGGTCAGAGCCTAACAAAAAAGAGGCTTTCACAACAAAAATTATTCGTTTCGTATTACTTTTCCTACTTTCAACCTCAAATTACAAAAGTATGAAGGGCATTGTTTTTACAGAATTCATGGAGATGGTCGAAGCTTCTTTCGGCTTGGAAACCGTTGACACAATCATTGAAAATTCAGCGCTACCTTCGGAGGGTATTTATACCTCTGTGGGCACCTATGATTTTAATGAGATGGTGAGCCTCATTACCAGCCTTAGCGAAGAAACCAAGCTTCCGATGGGAGACTTGATCTATACCTTTGGCCTCTATCTTTTTAACAGTTTGGGAAAAGCGCATCCCGAAGTTATTCAGAGTTATAACTCTCCTTTGGCGCTTTTGTATTCTATCGAAGATCATATACATGTGCATGTTCGAAAATTATATCCAGACGCCGAACTACCCACCTTTAAAATATTGGAAAAAACCGATACGTCTATTTCAATGATCTATTCTTCCTCAAGAGGGCTCTATCGTTTAGCTCATGGACTTATGGAAAAAGCATTTGAACACTTTAATGGAAGTGCCACGATTACATACGAACTGTTGAATGAAGCAGGCACCGAAGTAAAATTTGATGTAGTTCAAAATGGATAGTAAAGAGGTCATACTTCTTAAAAAAGCCTTAGAAAGGCAAAAAAGGGCCCGTAAACAGGCCGAAAAAATCCTGGAAGAAAAATCCAAGGAACTCTATGATGTTACCCACCATTTAAAAGAAACCAATAGCAAGCTTGAAAACCTGCTCAACGAAAAAACTTCTGAACTCGATGGGGTTTTCATCAACATCATAGACCCATACGTGGTGATGGATTTGCAGTTCAATGTCATTAACATGAACGGGTCGGCCAAAGAATTTTTAGGGTATGACCATACCAAAGAGCACCTCAACCTATCGCAGCTCGTGCATCCCGATTATATCGAGTATACCTTTGAATCTTTTCAATCACTGATTGAAGTAGGAACCTTAAAAAATTACCGGGCTAAAATATTCACCAAAGACCAATCAGAAAAATGGGTACAAATCAACAGTAGCTTAATATACGACGCCGAACGAAAACCAATTGCAGCTCAGGGCATTATTCGTGACATCACCCAAGAATCCGAAATAAAGGAATTGCTTTCCGAACAAAAAAAGCAGCTCGATATTATTGTTGAAAACTCTCCCCTTGGTATTGCCCTTACGGTCAATGGAAAAATTGTCAAGGTAAACAAAGCTTTTGAAACCCTTATAGGATATTCTCAGCAAGAGCTGAAACAAATGCATGTAAAGGATATTTCTACGCCTGAAGACAAAGAAGGTAGTATTGCTTTACTTGAACAAATGAACCAAGGAGAAATCGAAAATTTCGCGGTCGTTAAGACCTATACCCGTAAAGACGGTACCTGCTTACTTGCGAAAACCCAGGTAAGTGCGGTTCGAAACGGAGAAGGGAAAGAAGATTACCAAGTTGCCATTGTAGACGATATTACCGCTCAAAAACAATTGGAACTACAAAAAGAAAAACTATTGTTAGAGTTGGAGGCCAGCAACCAAGGCCTTCAGGAATATGCCCATATCGTATCGCATGATTTAAAATCACCGTTACGATCGATCAATGCCCTTTCTTCATGGTTGATGGAAGATTACAAGGACGTACTTGATGAAAATGGGGTTTTTAACCTTCGCCAAATGCAGGAAAAGGTAGAGAGTATGGATCGTTTAATTAGCGGAATCCTAAAATACTCAAGTGTCACAAGTGACTATCAAGAACTTACTTCGGTAGATTTCAATCAGGTGATCAACGAAATCAAAGAAATTATTTTTATTCCTGATCATGTACAGATAAAAGTACCAGAACCATTGCCATCTCTCATGGCCGATCGCACCAAAATTCATCAACTTTTCCAAAACATACTTAGCAATGCCGTAGTGCATATTGAACGAGAAAAAGGTTTGGTACAAATCGAGGCTACCGATATGGGAAGCCATTGGCAATTTAGCATTGCCGACAATGGCGTGGGGATTCCCAAGGAACATCACGAGCGTATTTTTAAAATTTTTCAATCGGCCGGTACCAAAGAAGGCTCTACAGGAATAGGCTTATCCATTGTAAAAAAGATAATTGATCTCTATCAAGGAAAAATATGGCTCGAGAGTACTGTTGGTAAGGGTACTACCTTTTATTTCACCCTAAAAAAAGAATTATGAAAATCGTACAAATGATTAAGGAACATGGGCAAGACTGGAAGTTTCAGTCGGAAGATAAACTACTTAGAGTGCCATTGGTTTTAGTATTTGGGAATCGCCACCAACTTGAATCAACTATAATTTATGAGGAGGTAAAAGCACTTTTTCCAGACGGGCATGTTGTTTTTGGATCAACATCCGGTGAAATTGCCGGTGCCAATGTATATGATGAGAGTGTCGTATTAATGGCGATCGATTTTGAAAAAAGCAGCTTTAAAATAGCCCATGAAAATGTACGTCACTACAAAAACAACTTTGAGAAACTAGGGCATCAGCTGGTAAAAAAATTACCCCAAGATTCGCTCAAACACATTCTGGTTATTTCCGAGGGCAGTAGTGTCAACGGAAGTTCCTTGATTAAAGGAATGCAATCGGCGACTCGGCCCGATGTTGGTATTTCGGGCGGACTCTGCGGCGACGATGCGCGTTTTGAAAAGACCTTGGCGGCTTACAACGAAGCTCCACAAGAAGGGGAAGTAATCGCAATTGGCCTATACGGAGATTCGCTAGAGATCAGCTGCGCCAATTTTGGTGGGTGGACGGCCTTTGGCCCCAAACGTACCGTTACCAAATCTATCGACAACGTATTGTATGAACTCGACGGTAAACCGGCGCTTGACCTATACAAAACCTATCTTGGCGAGAAGGCAAAAGAACTCCCCCAAGCGGCATTGCTATATCCGTTAAACGTACGGGAACCTGGAAGCGACAAAGCCATTGTTCGAACGATTCTCAATATTGACGAAAATGAAAATACAATGATTTTAGCGGGAGATGTTCCCCTAGGCTCAACAGTAGAATTAATGATGTCTACCGTTGATGATATCGCCGAAGGTGCCTCGACCGCCGCTACCTATGGAATGCGAAATAGGCGCTCCGAACCAGAACTTGCCCTGTTGGTAAGTTGCGTGGGGCGAAAACTGGTAATGGACCAACGTACCGAAGAAGAAGTAGAAGAAGTAATCAATGTGATCGGAAAAGAGGCCAAGGTAATCGGTTTTTATTCCTATGGTGAAATTGCCCCTTTTTCGGGCGGCAGGGAATGCAAATTGCACAATCAAACAATGACATTAACCTTAGTAAGCGAGTAATGCATAAACTACTTTCAAGACAACTACGAAAGTTTTTAAAAAACGACGCTACGGCCTACGTAGGCTTAGATCTGTTGCTTGAAAAAGTAGGGCAATCCTACGCCGATTACGATATGAAATTGGAAATGCTTCAGCGCTCGGCACTCATGAGCTCCGTAGAATTGTCCGAAGCAAATGAAAATCTTCGGGAAACCGCCCAATCCCAAAAAAAATTAATCGAATCGCTTGAACGCTCTATCGCATCGCTCAGCTCCGAAGACGAAACGAACGGCTCTAAAGTTCAGAAATTCGGAGCTCCAAGCTTGTTAAAACTGGCAGCAGAACTCGAATCACAAACCCAAGAAACCAATCGTATCGCGCTTGAAAAAGATGAATTATTGAAGAATTTGGCTGAGCAAAACGAAGCCCTGAACAATTATGCCCACATGGTATCGCATGATTTAAAATCACCCATACGCAACATTAGTTACTTAGTGGATTGTATTAAGGAAGAGGAGGCCGAAAAATGGACCGAAACTTCGGTTGGGAATCATGCTCTGATTGCTGAAAATCTTGAAAAAATGGATGCCTTGATCGATGGGATTCTGTTACATGCTACTGTTTCCTCGAACAAAGAAGATAAAATAGTCCTCGATAGCAAAGAACAAATCAAAGAGATTATCAAATCGATATTTGTTCCCGAAACGGTTCAAATAATACTAAAAAACCCCTTGCCTTCGTTAGCAATCGAGAAGTACAAGTTTGAACTCTTGATAAAGAATTTATTGCTGAATGCCATTGCAGCGACTGAGCACCGAGAAAAAGGCACCATTACGATAAGTTGTAAGGAATCGGCAAAGTGGTGGGAATTTTGTATTAAAGACAATGGAAAAGGAATCGAAAAAAGACATCAAAAACAAATTTTTCAGATGTTTAAAAAGTTAGAAAATAACTTTGGTGCCACCGGTATTGGATTGGCCTTAGTTAAAAAAATAGTGAATTCATTCGGCGGCGAAATCCGATTAGAATCGGCCGTCGCTAATGGTGCAGCCTTTTATTTTACCCTAAAGAAATAATATGGAAGAAAATCCGAACTTAACCTACGTTAAAAACCTGGCCGGCGATGACCTAGCTTTTGAAAAAAAGTTTATTTCGATCATCAAAGACGAATTTCCTGTGGAGATGGCCACCTACCTTGACCATATAAAGTATGATGAACCGAGGGCAGCGGCCGAGATTGTGCATAAATTAAAGCACAAATTCAATATCCTTAGTATGGAACAAGCCTATAGTTTTGCTGTCACTTATGAAGAGGCTTTACACCTGGGCGATATGAAAATGGATCTAGACTTTCGAAAACTACTAGATAAAATAACCAGATACCTCAAAACCATCTAAGCATGAACTGTATTATCATAGACGATGAGGCAGCCGCCAGAGCCATTGTTTCCCAATTGTGTACCAAGGTTCCCGAACTAGACGTCATCGAAGCGTTCGACAATGCCATTGACGCTATTAAATTTTTGAACCAACAAACGATCGATGTTATTTTCCTTGATATTCACATGCCCGGTTTCTCAGGTTTCGATTTTGTGCAAACACTGAAGAATCCACCCAAGATCGTATTAATTACGTCCGATACTAATTTTGCGATCGAAGCGTATGAGTATGAAGCTATTGTTGACTATTTAGTAAAGCCCCTTAGTTTGGAGCGCTTTGAAAAATCGATTCAGAAAATCAAAAATACCACTATACGGCCCGTTGTTACCACCAGCGAAGAAGCGACAGATAACGGGGAAGACCTGTACATTAATATAGACAGGCGTTTGATCAAACTAAAACTTAATGATATTCAGTTAATCGAGGCCAAAGGTGATTATATCGATGTTAAAACCGATACGGAGACCTATCGCGTACACAACACCCTAAAGAAAATTAAGGAGAAACTTCCCGAAAAGATCTTTTTGCAGATCCACCGCTCGTACATCATAAACTTTACAAAAATCATCGATATCGAGGACAACAGTGTCTTAATAGAAAAAAATGTAGTCCCGATTAGCCGATCAAACCGACCCGAACTCATTCGACGGCTCAACTTACTATAAGAAACTTCAGGATACACTAGCATCTCAAAAGCCCGACCGTTCGCGTTCGGTTTTTTTTTAGTTTCTCGCTTTGATATTAACATAACACGTGAAACGGGCACCTTGCTTACCGCTCGAAAATTAATCTCTCTTCACAATCGAAACCTCTTTAATTCTGTTGACCGCAATAACACTTCATTCTACCGACAGTAGTGCGCAACCGGTCGAAGATTACCCTTTTTCACCTTACCTTCTTACGATATTTGTTTCAACAATAACACCTACTACAATGAAACACCTCCTACTTATACTATTAACACTTGGCAGTTTAGCTACCGGCATGGCCCATGAAGACCACCCCCACTTCTGGGCCACCGAAAAGCCGCAAGGAGCAGAAGTATCTGAAGAGATGAACCCATTGAAATTATCACACATTAATCTAAGCTTTTTGATTGCGGAACTATCGAAAAATCGTGCAGTTGCAAACAGACTCTTTAACGTCGGGGATGACTTAAAGTCTGTGAATGTGTTCCGTAATCTTTTACCAAACCAAATACGATCTAAGGATAACCACGAACGTATTCATTCAAAACAGAACAGTCAAGCTTTTAAGGTAGGCTTTTAAGCGAAAGGTAGTTCCCCAAAGGCCACTCCCCTTTTGTATTTGGGTTCAGGGGAGTCGGCTTTTTTTTATTAAGTTTCTTTTTTTGGTGAAGGATACTCCGTTTGGAGTATCCTTTTTTATGTTTAACAATATTTCAAAGCTTGGCAAGATACCATTGTAGAAATACTACGATCGCTTGTTGTAAAATTCTTTTACAGTTTATGATAAACAGCTATAAAACAAGTAGCTTTATAGTTGGGCAGTAGATGCATAGTGAAACTACAACTGTTGTTCGATTAAAACCAGTTTAAAAATGGCTCCCGGGAGTTTACATCAATTCAAAGCCGTTTTGGAAAGTAGGCAAGTAAGAAAAGACAAAAATGAGGGAAAGTTTGATAAAAAAAAAGATAGGTTTCCTCTCTCCCTATGCTAAAACAGCATTTGATTTTTCTAAATTATCAGAAATGGAAATGCAAGCGTTGAAAGAAAAAATACGGGTCGAAACACTAGTTGTAAAAGAAAAGATTTTTTAATACTACTTTTTCTCTTTGGGTTGACCATAGTGGCAATCTTTGTTTCAAGCTGACCAAAAAATCTCTTCTTGATATGTTTACATATTGTAGATGAGTACATTAACATCGTTTAAACACTAATAGAACTAAGATTCCAAACTGGCAGTAGTGTTAGATTATAAATTTTGATAGGAGCAAAATGTCCCAAAAAAATGAACTAAAAGAAATTGCGAAATTATTCTTCAAATTAGGCAGTATTGGTTTTGAAGGTCCGGCAGCCCATATCGCTATGATGGAAGATGAGGTCGTTAAAAAAAGAAAGTGGATGACCCAAGAACACTTTCTAGACCTTGTCGGCGCCACCAATTTGATACCAGGGCCGAATTCAACCGAAATGACCATGCATTGCGGACACGAACGTGCCGGTTGGAAAGGGCTTTTTGTTGCCGGTATCTGTTTTATTTTCCCCGCAGTTGTTATCACAGGCATTTTTGCTTGGCTCTATCAACAATACGGGCAATTACCCAAAGTTGAACCGTTTATTTACGGTATTAAACCCGCAGTTATCGCAATCATCGTAATGGCGGCTTTCCGGCTAGCAAAAAAGGCGGTGAAAAACACCGAACTCACTATTTTAGGCATCCTAACCCTAGTAGCTTGTTAATTGGGAGTAAACGAAATAATCGCTCTTTTTGGCTGTGGGTTTCTTGGTTTGGTGCTTTATTTCTTTAAAAAAAAACAGGAAACCTAAAAATTATAATTCCACTTTTTCTTTTTCAGCTAAGCGAACCCTTGAAAATAGGGGCCTTCAAAATCTTATTGACTTTCTTAAAAGTGGGCGCTATACTTTATGGCAGTGGCTATGTCTTATTTGCCTTTCTCGACACAGAATTGGTTGCAAACGGCTGGTTGACCAGGCAAGCTTTGATCGATGCCGTTGCTGTAGGGCAAATTACACCAGGGCCTGTTTTGTCGACCGCAACTTTCATTGGTTGGCAAATGAACGGAATAGCAGGAGCGCTAGCTGCCACTATTGGCATTTTTCTTCCCTCCTTTCTTTTTGTACTACTATTAAATCCGTTGATACCCAAAATGCGAAAATCAAAAATCATAGGAGCTATTTTAGACGCCGTTAACGTAGCCGCAGTAGCATTGATCATAGCAGTTTGCATAGAAATGACAAAAGACACGCTAACCGACTGGCGTACCATTGTTATTGCCATTGCAAGTTTAGTTGCCGTTTTTGTCTTTAAAAAAATGAACAGTGCATTTATTGTATTGGGCGGTGCGCTCATGGGATATTTATTGATATTTTTTTAAGCCAGTGTGTAATTACTTTTATGAACCACATGAGAAAAATGAAATGAAAAAAGTAAAAGCTGAAAATAATAGAAGAGATTATCAAAATAGAATTAACCGAGTTTTCAAATACATCGATGAAAATCTAGATTCCGATTTATCGCTCAACGTTGTTTCTGAAATAGCCTTTTTCTCTCCATTTCATTTCCATAGAATATTCAAATTTATAACCAAAGAAACACTGAATGGTTATATTACCAGAAAAAGGGTGGAGAAATCAGCTGCCGATTTAATTCATCAAGATATCACGGTTACAGAAATATCTTTTAAGCTTGGCTTCAAAGACAATTCTTCATTTACAAGGACATTCAAAAAGTATTATGGTGTGAGTCCGACAGAATTTAAAAAACAAAACCCTAGCAAGTTTAGCAAGATTCGTCAATTAGAAAGCAAGAATGGTCAAGAATATCCCGACAATGAAAAATACATTTGCATTATTAATAATCTTAAAAATTGGATAAAAATGAATGCAAAAATTGAAATCAAAGAACTGTCAAAAATGGAGTTGGCCTATGTATCAAGTATCGGGAGCCATAATCTTGCAGACGCCTTTCAAAAACTAATACAGTGGGTTACTCCCAAGGGGTTGGTAAATGACCAATCGAAAATGGTCACTATTTACAACGATAGTTTTAAGGTTACAGAGGCCAACAAAGTGAGTATGAGTGCTTGTATTACTCTAAACCAACCGATTGAAACTGATGGAGAAATAGGAATAACCGCTATTGATAAAGGAAAATTTATTGTCGGTAATTTTGAAATTGGGCTCAATGAATTTGAAAAATCCTGGACGGGATTATTTATTTGGATGAACGAAAATGGATACAAAAAAGCGGACAGAAAACCGTTTGAGATTTATCATAACAATTTCAATGAACATCCTGAAAGGAAAGCAATTGTTGACTTTTGTATACCAATCGACTAGAAAAGGTACGAGCCGTACAATGTGTATTGGAACGCTCTTTATACTAAACATTAATTCAAGAACAATCAAATGAGAAAAAATAGCATACTCTTTCTTATCACTATCATCCTGTTTTCTTGTCAAATAAAAGACCCTGGTTCAAATTGGTCTATTGCCTATAAAAATGATAAAACGGGAAATGTGCTTCTTGGTAGTAAGCAGCAACTGACCAATGTAATAAGAAAAGGAGCCTCTATCAAAATTGGTTGGGGAGGAAAAGGGAAATTACATCAGATTGAGCATATTTCCGAACCTATTTGGATCGCTATTCTAGATGAAAAAGAAGTCGTTGCCCATCTCGAGCCACAGGTATTTTCCGGAACCGATTGGGATGCTTTAACGGCAAACTATGCAGACTCGGCACTCGTTAAAAGTGAATGGAGAGTGGTGATAACAACCAAAGGAGAATTTGATGCAGTTTGGTATGGTAGACAAGATTTTCGAGTAACCAAACACAGACCACAAAAGCATGTGATTAGCTGGTTTGTCAAAGATGTTGACAACAGCGCAATCTCAGAACCGCTGTTTAAGGAGTAAAACTAGTGGATAGCCAATACAGGCAACTATCTCAACTTATTTAGCGTCTGTATCTATAGATTCTAAAGTCTAAATAATGGTCCGTTCAAAGAAATATTCAAGGAATTCGAAAACAGCAACAATTGTTGGAAGTGTTCTGCTAGTTGTCATGACTCTTTTTCATGGAAGTGGAATTAGCTACGTTAGCGATTTAATGCAGCAATCGAACGCCGAGTCTTTTCTTAAAGAAATTTTCCCAGTGCTGTTTGTCTACCCCTCCATTCACCTTTTAGGACTGGCTATGTTGGGAATATTGACATTAAAAATGAGTCAAGAAATCAGAAAAGTATTGTTCGCAATTGCTGTTTTGATTGTTATCAACGCACTAGTGGCCTTCTATTTGGGAGCTATTATACCAGGAATCTTACTGCTCATTTCAGCATTCTGTTTCCTAATTGGAGGTCTTCATAAGAAAGGGTCGATACTAGCTGCAAACAACAGAGTCTAGGAAAAACTCAGGTCAACTGCTCATGGTACCAGTGAATGATTCATAAGCTTTAAAAAATCGGACCCTACTCTATTTGTGCGAATAATTGTATATTTAGAGTGTTACAAGTTGTAACCTTTCCTCCACCAAAACAATATTTTAGATTGAAATAGGTCTCAACCGTGGCTGTCTGTCAATAGCCGGACACTACCGACTATGAGAGCGTATACTATCTGAATAATGCGAACCTAAACCAGACCAACCATGACCACCCCTGAAAAACCCGACCAAGTGCCCAAATGGGCCTATCTATCGGTATCCTATGTACTAATTCTAGGAGCCGTGTATCTTGGTTTTATCGTCACTATTAATAAATTCGAAACATTGAGCGATGTCTCCTTGGGCCATTTTAAAGAGGCATACGATGGGAATATAGCCCTTACGACCGAGCAGGCCAGTGACTCCTTAACCGCAGATCAAAAAGATATCTTATTGCGAAAAGTAACGGTTATCGAACACAACAAATTGCATCACCTAGGTATCGTTAAGAAACTTTATAAGAACAACTATGCCTTGCTATCACTTTTCCCCATATTATCGGCAATTACCGCAATCATCGCTTTTTTGATCGTTCAAAAAGGCTGGAATCTGAGCGGACCTTACTTGAAGAACTATTTTATACTATTTACTACCCTGACCGCCTTGGTGGGTATTTATCCCGAAGTATACCAGCAAGAAGAAGGCATCGATAAAAACATACGTAACTACCTCGAGTACGAAAAAATCCAAAAAAATATTTTTAGCTATTCTTTAACCGCGCCGTTGTTCAACAAGGACACCATTATGTTCAACCATTTTGTAGACAAAATAAATATGCAAGAAAAACAGCTTTCAAACATTATTTTTAAAGAAAAAGTCGGTTAGCAAAAGTATTTTTGAACTAGAGGAAAACTAGTTCCGCCTTACTGGTTCAAAAATTTAAATGAACATTTATAGTGTAGCTTTCTACACTACAAGTAATCGCACTCCCCCATTTTAGCAAACAAAATTGTAAAAAAAGTAAAACCTCATGGGAGAGCTAATCCTTACTTTCGTCATTTCTGTTTTAACAGCAGGTATTACCGCATTTATCACTTACATCGTATCTATTAAGACCAACCTGCGACACAAAGAATCTGAACTAAAAAAAGAGCAGGCCTTCAAATACTTTTTGCCCCTTAAATTTATTGCTGAAGAACTCCACCATCGCTTGGCGCATATCGAAAAGAAGTGTGTTGACAGGGCCGATATCGATATGCAATTATCCCAAAAATTAGATAATAAAGAACTGGCATGGTATTTCAAGGACTGGGAAGATTGTGAGGATAATAGTGTGGGTGCTGGAGGCTATTTTCTGGTTACCACCATTTTTATGCAATGCCAATTGTACAACCGTATCAACGCTTTATTGAAAGAATACCCCTTTTTAGAGGTCAGCATAGGTACCAGTCTGGTTAAAACCATAGACCACCTTGCCGACCCCCAGTTAAAACGTTGTTACCAAAAGGCCATCAACGACCCACATACTAGCAAGTGGGCAAAAATTGAGGCGCTTTCAGAAAAGACAGGAAACATTCAATTGGAGGATCTTACCAAATGTGTGCAACTTACCGCTGTAATGAGAGGTGGAATTCCTTACGCACTTCAAACCGCTTTTGGTCAATTTATCGAGAAGAATCAAAATGGGGAAACCGTGCAAATCAACTACGAAGAATTTGCCCGACTACTGATAGATGAAGAACAACGGGTAAAATTTCAACCGGTTATCAGCTTCTATTCCGAACTGGTCGATGCGAATTTTAAAGTAGATGAAAAAAAGCTTACCAAACTGAGAGCGCTTTTGATTTCATTACTACTCTTTCGCAATGCGGAACTTAACTAAAAACCAGCGCTGTAAATTAAAGATATAGGGCCTACCTCTTCAAACGATCATAGAACAAGGGCTGCTTGGTCAGCAACCATTTCAATTTAAAACCAAGTTCGGTAAACTCAAAGCCGGCGGCCGTTGCAGAGGCAATGTTGCTATACTTGCCATAAATATCTCCACTAAGCCGTTTTGAAAACTGGTGCTGTACACCCGCTTCCGCCCGAAAAATAGTTGTTCGAGGATCTTCTTCTACCTGTTGAAGCCCGGTGGCGGCACTTGCCCTGTATACCGTACCCTCTTTAATTTTACCCCGAACATCGGCAAAAACTTCTACGGCACGGTATTGCTCCGGACTAAAATAGATAGTGGGTAATTGATCTTGAAAACCAAGATACTGGTAATTGACCCCCATTTTCAAGGCTGGTTTACGAAATAGATTATAGTACAAAGAAGTGAAAAGTAGGTTTCGTACGTTATCATCGGTCTGCTGAGTATGCATTAATTGCGTGTACCAACCCAAATTGAAATTGGTACCCAGGTTATAATTGAGTCCGTAATGATTCATAACAATCTCCCGTTCGATCAGATCGGCATTGAAATTTTGCACTTCCCGTTGGTAACCAAGTTCTAGGTTTTGCAACTTAAAGGGTTGTGAAAGCAGTTTTATATTGAATACCGGCTGTGTATAGGCATCTTCCATAAAACGTGCGTTGTTCACCCCGAAAATGGTTTTGACCCTTGTTTTGGGGAAAAGCTTGTATTGCAGGCCTGCCAACAGCACATGCGAATTTGCCTTGTTACCGGTAACCGTATTTTCGGTAGTTCGGTATTGATAGGAAATGGTGGTACTAAGCTTGGTCGATGCGGCAAGGCTGGCAGTAGTATTCGTAAAAAATGCGGTATTATTCCCATTATCAAAGGTATAGCCTGCGTGTTCTTCCACACTAGGTGTATACTGTACATTCAACTTTTCGATAAACCCCAATGCATCTTTCTGGTTTTTATATATTTCTAAGGTCTTAAAAGCAGCCTGGTAGGCGGGAATAATCCAATCGGAAGCAAAAAGTGCGTTGGCCTTACCTAAGTTTCCATCGAATGAAGCACTATCTTTTTTAAGCAGTGCGTCATAGTTTTTAATACTCTTTTTAAAATCGCCGGTATACATCCCCAAGGTAGCGTTGAGGGCTAGAATCCAATCCCGGTCAGGGTAGGTCGTTGATAGGCTGTCAATAGTTCGACGCGCTTCGCCGAACTTTCGATTCCAAATAAGGGCCTGTACATAACGATCATACGTACGTTCAGTAAGTTCAACGTCTTTAAAACGAACTACTTTTGTTTTTGCAGTAGTCGCCACCTTTAATGCAATTTTGTCCTTTTCACCTATATGTTCGGCCAAAGCAATACCATTTAAAGCGGTAATAGAATCTTTGGGACTGGTCGCGTATCGCTTATAGGTTTTTTTTGCTTGGTCTATTTCCTTGGTAATAAGATATACATTGGCCAAATTGAGCAAGGCCTCTTTATCTTCCGGGAAATCGGCAAATATTTCCTGTAGTATGGCTTTTCCTTTCCCATACTCCTGCGCATTTATAAGCTCATTGGCATACCCGAGTCGCATGTATTTTTTTGATACCAAAGCACTTTCATTTCCGGGTTGTAACGCCAGCGCCTTTTGTACCCATTTCAAAGCGTCTTCGTACTCTTTAAGGTTACTAAGGGTGTTAGCGTAACCCAATACCGCGCCAAAATTCGTTGGATACGCTTCAACCAATGCCGCATACAACGGTTTGGCTTTCTGGTATTGCTTGTCCCACAAGAAAGATTCGTTGTAGTTGATCTGTATCTCAAAGTCGTTCGGATAGTTTTGTAATAGCCCGGAGAACAAATTGTTCGCTCGTTTTGGCTCGCCACTTAAGCCTACGGCACGACCGTAGCATATCTGTGCTGTTTTATTTTGGGGATCTTCTTTTAAATAAGAGTCAAAAAAATCTTCCGCCTTTTCAAAACGGCCCGTTTCCAATAATTGAAAACCCTCTTGCAAGGCATCTTGGGAAAAACCGGCAAAGGTGATTAAAAATAATAGGTAGTAGGTAAATTTGGGCTGCATGTCATTGGTAAGATTAATACTACAAATACAGAACGCTTAATTTCTGTATTTATTAGCGTTTGTTTGGTTTAATAAAGATAACATGCGCTTTTTCACTTCGGAAGTACGATTTATACCATTCGTCTACAGTAAGCCGCCAACCGTCTATAAGCCGCCTAAAAAACCATCGAATTATAGGAAGTTTGTCCTGTAAACGAACCCAAAAATTAGAAACCATGTATACACAACAAACTACCACGAACACGTCAAACAGTAGCACAGGACTCTTGAACACTAACAGCTTAGACCACTTAAAGGAGCAGATGGAACGTATGCTTTTACAAAATGAGCAGCTGCTTGCCTCATTTAAAAGAATGAGTATTTCAACTGATCAGAACGCCTCATTTTCTATATATCGAACTGAGGCCGCATAAAAGGATGTATTTTATCGATTATAGTACTTTTCTTACAATAAGAAAGGAATATATCGTTATTGTATTTCATAAACCATAAACTCAGATATATGTCACTTGAATTGAAAGAGCAGCACGGAATGTTGAATGTCTACGGTAAAATCTCTGCCAACAATATGGGTAATCTCGAAAATCGTATGCAACAACTCCTTCAGAAAAAAGAGCATATCATCCTAAGTATTGAACGTGTTGAACAAATAGATACCAAGGCCGCTTTTATGCTCGAAAAACTATACAAGACAGCCGCAGTAGCCAATAAGGTATTGGCGATCATGGGACGACAAAACCAACACATTGCAGCTACCATGGCCAAAACAAAAACAACTTATATCTTTAGCAGTGACCGCGTTTAGATTTACCATAAAGAAAATTTCCCCAGAGCAATTGTTCATGGGCAGCGTGCTGCTTGTAAATGGAGGCAATTATCTATACAATTTACTCTTAGGTCGCCTTTTAGGGCCCGAAGCTTTTGCCGAGGCCGCCCTGCTTGTGACCATGTTATTGGTCTTATCTTTTATGGGAATGACCTTTCAATTGGCCTGTGCCAAATTCGCGGTACTCCTCGCTGACGAACAATGGGAGAGTTTTCAAACAAAAATTTACAAACAAGCAATGGTGTTCGGGCTCATTGTAGGGGTACTCATATTGGCATTTTCCAAACAGTTACAACTGCTTTTTAATACTGAAAGTCACTGGATGTTCGTGGTATTCGCTATCGGCATTCCCTTGTACTTCTTTATGAGCGTGAATCGCGGAACCTACCAGGGAAGGCAACAATTCACAAAACTTTCGATTACCTACCAGACCGAAATGTGGGCACGACTTTCGATTACTTTGGTGCTCCTATATCTGGTTCCCTGGGAGCCGGGAATTATCGTTGCTTTGGGAATTTTGCTTTCATTCGTTTTCGGATTGTTCCCATCGAACCACCAGGGGCTACTAACGAAGCCGACCGAAGCCTTGAATACCCAAAACAGCAAGCGGGTCGCCCGTTTTATCTTATTGACCGCAGGCTACGAACTTACCCAGATCATCATCAATAATAGTGACGTTTTGATGGTAAAACATTATTTTGATTCTATGGAGGCGGGATTATATGCTTCTCTAGCGCTTATAGGAAGAGTGGTCTACTTTGCCGCGTGGATGTTCGTAATGCTATTGTTACCGCAAGTAGTTCAAAAACATAAAGACGGAATCGCTACTGCCCCAATCTTGTACAAATATGTTTTTTATGTAGGTCTATTATCCTTGGCGATCGTAGGAACCTGCTATTTGTTTCCAGAACTGATTATCAACTTATTATTTGGAGATGCCTACACCTCTATGGCCAGCCTTCTATGGCAATACGCCCTCGCCACCTCCTTATTCGCTATTTCGAACATTTTTGCTTACTATTTTCTTTCATTGGACCACTATGTTCCGGTGATACTTTCGGGACTATTGGGACTATCCCAAATAGGGCTGGTAGTATGGTTTCATAGTAGTCTACAAATGGTGGTGCAAGTACAGATCATAGCGATGATAGCACTCTTGGTGGCACAACTTCTTTACTTTATGACCAAAAAAGATGTACGGCATAAATCGAATGATTCTTTACTCTAAAAACTTACAATTCATAACCCAAATCAAATCGTATGAAACTAGCAATCGTTACTGCATATCCTCCTAGCAAAGTCACTTTGACAGAGTACGGATATCATTTGGTAAAGCACTTTAGACTTCAGAAAGAAATTACCGAAATTGTGTTGATTACCGACAAAACGGAAGCCGCCAAAGACCTAAACTTCGAGGAAGAAGGCTGCAAAATTACCGTACAGGAATGTTGGGAATTCAATAGCTATGCGAATCTATTCCGTATTAATCGCACCCTTTCCAAGACCAAACCTGATGCCGTTTTATTCAATCTACAATTCTTAAAATTCGGAGATAAAAAAATTCCTGCCGCTCTTGGTCTTATGGCTCCCATGGCGAGCAGGATAAAAGGAATTCCGACCATTTCCCTGTTGCATAATATTTTAGAGCAGGTAGATTTACAGAATGCAGGTTTTACGAAAAATAAGCTATTGCAGAAAGTCTATAACCTTATAGGTAGTACCCTTACCCGTTTTGTATTGGCATCTGATGTGGTTGCCGTAACCATTAGCAAGTATGTAGGTATTCTTGAAAACAAATACAGGGCCCGAAACATTGCACTAATTCCGCACGGGGCTTTTGAAACACCTCCGGAACCCGACTATAAACTTCCCAAAGGTCCCAAACAGGTAATGGCTTTTGGAAAATTTGGCACTTATAAAAAAGTAGAGGTACTTATCGAAGCGGTTGAACTTATTCGCCAACGTACCAATGAAGACATCGAAATTGTAATTGCGGGAACCGATAGTCCCAATACACCTGGGTATCTTGCCTCCATTGCCGAAAAGTATAAAAATGTAGCCCAATTACGATTTACAGGTTATGTGGCAGAAGAAGATGTACCCAGCTTGTTTAGCGAAAGTGCCGTGGTGGTTTTCCCCTATACATCTACCACAGGAAGCTCTGGAGTGTTACACCAGGCAGGAAGTTATGGGAGGGCCGTTGCCTTACCGGATTTGGGGGACTTGAGTATTTTGGTAAAAGAAGAAGGCTATACCGGTGAGTTTTTTGAACCTGAAAATCCAGCTTCATTGGCAGATGCCATTCAAAATATTATCTGCCATGACACTTATAGAATTCATTTAGGAATGACGAATTACGAAGCGGCTTGTTCGCTACCTATGTCAGATATTACCCAGCGTTACACTGAGTTCTTTAAGGCGATTCGGCTATCACGATTTACCGATTTTCATCTCGATATTCCAAGAATTTCCAAGGAGCTCGAGACCACAAAATAGTGCCGATCACGATACTAGGCATTCGATACTTTGGTTCGGTTAAGCCCAGAGAATACTTTGAGTCAAATAGAAAAGGGAACGGTTTTCATACGTCGTTTCCTTTTTATTTTTAAAGACCTTTAGTTCTTTTTACCATAGTTCAAAAACGGATAGGCTTCTTTGGGGTTCCCATCAATATCTAATATCCCAAAGTATTGTTGTCGCGCTTTGCGCCAGGGCAAACGCCCGACCACCTCGGTCGGAATTTCCTTGAAATCGTGCAAGCCCCAGAACAAGAAAGGAAGTTGTTCCCTATCTAATATACCTTGTATCTCCTCATAGTATGCTGCCTGTGTATCTTCAGAACCTAAATAGGCGTTCCAAATACCATCATAGCTCGAAAAGCCGTACTCCTGTAATACCAATGGTTTGCTACCCGCGGCTTTCTTTAAAAGCTTATAGGCGTCTTCGAATTCATCAACTTTACGATAATAATGAAAGGATATATAATCGACTTCATTGGCCAAAATAGTGGCTGCTTCCGGGCTCGACCAGCCAATAGTAACGGGATGCAGCGAATCCCATTTTTGAACAGCAACAAGCATCTCCCGTAACCAAGCCGTGACTCGTTGCTCCCCGCGTGAGTCAAAATCAAGATCTGGCTCATTTTTGATATCCCATCCCAACAAAGCAGGGTGCTCTTTCAAAGCCTTTACCAGAGTCTCGGCATGCCGATGGGTCAAGGTCCAGTTCGGAATATCATAATCCCCATAAAAATCAAACAGGGTTATTACGACCTTTAAATCATTCGCAGCGGCCAAATAAAGTGTTTTACGCAGTAATTCTATTTTTTTTGGGACTATACTTGCCGCACCAAAATCTTCATACTGCACGAATATACGAATGGTATTAAGCCCCATCTTACGAATAACCCCAAAGTCATTGTTGATGATACTATTATTAAACTTAGGTCCAAAAGTAGCCCAAGGACTATCCCGTGGGTAATAATTGACGCCTTTCATAGGAGCCACCTTTTGTAACAAGGAATCTAGGTTGCGAACCGTTATTTGTTTTGGGGATACCTTCGGCAGCTCTTTTAAATGACGAATGCGCCAAAAACCATCTTCCAACAGCATGAGTACTTGATAAGATTTACGTTCATCGTGTTGAAAAAGCAATTCCTCTTTTTTGTATACCTCTTGGTAAGAAGATACATTGTGGTCTGTAAAAACGACCAAGGTGCCATCTTCGCTATAAAAATCCAATTCGGGATGATGTTCGAGTGTCGTATTTTTAAACCAATTCCCCTGCCGTAGGTTCAAATCGATCTGTTCGTACAAACGTACCCGAGCACTATCCGTATAATAATCAGAAAGCCCATAACGGTCGTTGTTCATAAAGGCCATATTTCGAACATGCCATGCGCTCAAATAATCTTTTTCAATATCCTGTAAGGTAGGTTTCTCCATTGGTCGCCCCGGGTTTTCTAAACTCCCCCATTCGACTTTTGGCAGATATACCGCTTCCATTTCCACTTCTCGGTGCAGCATAGACGAGCGATCCGCACCTGTATTCAAATAGGACAATACCGAGCTGACACCAAAAATCACTAAGGCATTTACCCCTATAAAGGAAGCCAACAAAAAGATCCTATAAAAAATTTTATTCAGCTTCATTCTTATTGGAGTTCCTTTTCATATTTTTTTAAAATCCCGGCGGCTTTTACCTCAAGGCGATACCACCCTTTCTCAAAATATTCCTTCTGTAACGCAAAACTACAGATGCCATTCTTAGCAGTTCCTTTTTTAGTTTCTAGGTATACTCCTTGCGAATCATATATACCTACAGTTACCGCAATACCATCAGGAATTATCTGCTGCATAAAACTCTTTAAAGGGCCAATAACAAGGGTACGATTATTGGTCGAAAACGATGTTGAAAAATCAACGACCGCTTGTTCAAAAGCTACCGAAATAGTATTGCTTTTTGCCGCTCCGGTAATAAAGGCGGTTACTTCCCATTGCTCTTTCTCGGTCGGGTGCAACAGGCTTGCCGCGGCTATCCCGCCAATACTCATTCCCGTAGTTTTCAAATACCCCCCTTTTGAATCCTTAATTAAAAAGGTGACCAAAGTACCATCTCCTATTTTATTCCCGTACCTATCTTTTAGGATGTTCGTTTGGAAGGAGATAATCTGGTTTCCGTCGGCATACTCATGATTTCTCTGATAATCGATCTCAAACGCTTCTGCATTTGCAGGAAAGAGAATCGTAGTCAGCTCTTTGGTATCGGTTCTCAAACAGGAAGCACTCACCAGAATTCTCCCTGCAATATTTGTAGAAAAGATATTTTTCCAAGCAATAAAATCGGCCGTCTGCTTTTCAAACGACTGTACATCGTTTTGAAATTCAGATTTAATGGTCACCTCAGTACCAGTCAGTACCCTATTATCAAAGGGATCTGTGGGTATGGTCACCAACATCGAATAATCACGACCACCGACCGTAATACTTCGTGGGCCGAAGTACGTTTCTACATGTGGGGGCAAGCGGCCGTCTGGCAAAATAGTTAGGCTGCTGAATCTTTTCACTTCCTTGTGCTGTACTAATTTCCAATGCAACGGTCCGGCTGTTCGTGTAAAATTCTGGGGAATAGTACATACCCAGGCATTTTTCTCTTTTTCCAAGGAAAGCACTGCCGCTCCAAAGGTATTTGAAATATATACCGAAGCCATCGTACTCTCATCGAGCCCGGTAAATTTCAACAGGATCGGCGATCCCGCTCTTACTGAGTCGATCGGGTTCGACCATGCAACGGGCAATAGCACTGTACCTGCCGTTGGCTCACCAACTTTCTTACAAGCGACAAGGGCCAACAATAGATACAATGTGTAGATTTGTTTCATCTTACTTAGGATTTCCGATGTAACTGTTCATATCAAACTTTAAGAATGAAAAGCCATTGCCAGGATATTCTTGAGCTTGGTCTTTTTCATGTGATTTATCCCTATTTGGAAATACTTTTTCACTAACGGCCGCATTTGGAAGACCGTTTACGAAACATAGATCCAGGCTACTTTGAATCACCTCCAAACCCTCTAACGTTATTGGCCGATAATCAAAAAACTGTTTCCGCTGTACGCGAACACCCGATCTTAAAAAGTGATGATCTACCCACAGAATTTCATGATTCTCATCGTAATAGGACACCAGTAGTTGCGGGATCGTCACTTCTTGTACTCCAAAATTATACAGTACCCCTTCGAAACCCTGTGCTGTCCGATTTAAAGATTGAAATGCTACTTTCTTGTAAAGATCGGTATTCGCTACATTCCCGGCAGATTGCAGGTCAAACTTGGTAGGTTGTTCGGACAAGCTGATCGGAGTAAACTCGTCTGGGTCAAAGGTTGGTGGAATAGTGTCTTTGGTAGAGGCCCATGCGATACCCTCAAAATTAATTTTATAAGGCGTAGTCTCCTTGGGCATCAGCTTGTGTTTTATATGATACTTGGCACTGTGATTGGCCAAGATACGGTCATCGTCGTTATACAAGGTGGCCTTGACCACTACATCGGCAGGTACATCATCGACGTTCTGTAATTCGCCGATAATGCTATATTGCCCTTTAAATCGTACCAACTTGGCAGAAAGAATTTCGAGTACGGGTTGCTTTAGCACATCTTCATGATGGGTTTGCTGGGTGGTGAGTTGCCTTCGCCCATGATTGTAAAAGGTAGTTCCGTTCGAAATATAGAGTTGGTCTGGGGGAACGTCGTTATCAAACGTACTCGGGAGCAGATACCATTTACCCGACCTTTGCACCAATTCATGAAAAAAATCTTTCTGCACCTTTTCCAAGGGAGTTATCCACTGTGTACTCACTTTGGCCTTTGCCCTGTTACCCTTATCATCTATTAATTCGATTCCTATAGAATCTAATTTCGCATAGGAGCTTAGGATGCCATCGGTAACCGAGACCTCTAGCATGTATTGTGCTAAATCTACCTCCGCGTCGGGATCTAAATAAGAATGGGCCCTTTCGAACTCTTTAAAATCCAAAGCGTCGTAGTATGCATTTACCACATTCATTGCAGAGTGTTGTGCTACATTCTTTATATAAAATTGATGAATACCAATACCTATAAAAATGAATATTAAGAGTGCCCATACATGCGATACCAAAATGAGCTTACCAGAGAAACGGTCATAGGCTACCGATAAATTCATATAATTCAAAAGAGGCTTTTCCCTAGATTTTAAAATTCGTACCCAAGACAGTTGTATATTGATCAGAAAGGCTATCAAAACGGTTGAAATAGGAATAGTACCCCACATAATTTTCAAGAAAATCGGTACATCTTCTTTTGGTATGATAGCAGGTACAGGCGGAATATTAAGTTTTTCCCAGACCATAATACCGTTCTCAAGCTGTTGTAACCGTTGCCAACCACAGAAATACAATATGGGGTCGTAAAATTTATCGTTCGAAAAAATATACTTTAAATGATATTTTTCAGGTACCGTCAAGAACTGCTGTAAAGACCCGATACCTTCTACTCCACGAAACTTTGAATTTTCAATACGCTCGATCGCTCTAGTAGTAAGCTCAGGTAATCTGCGAGCGGAATGATAGTTACCATCTACGGTCATTGCATTGGTTTGGGCAGAAAGCCACGCCATTTGATCTCCAAACCCCAAGGGCAGATATCGCCATGAATCATGTGAGTCTTGGTTTAAGAAGTTAACAATGGGCAACATTTTGATCTTTGCTGGTTGAGAAGGTCTAAAGTAACCCAAGGTCATAGTAAAGATGACCATCAATAAAATACCCCCTGCCAAAAAACCGCCAAGCACACGATGGTATACTCCCCCGAAGCGTTGCTGTAATTTAGCTTTTAAATCCCCCTCTACCATACGAAAAGCAAACTCCCCAAAAATAGGCAAGGCCATAATAGTCGCCCACAGGGTAAAGCGGTCGAGCGTTAAGATATTAAAAGCGGTTTCACCCAACAACTTTAAGGGAATTGGCGTAGTACCCCCTGTACCCAAGAGGGTCAACATCGAAAATGACAATCCAAAAAAGAGGTACCGCTTACTATAAAACCGATAAAAAATATACGGCAGTAAAAAAAGAAGGATTCCCCAGGGAATCATGAAGAACACCAAACCGGAAGAGGTAACCTCCAAAAAATTATCTCTTGACCCATGCGGAATAGGCACTTGAGTAATCGGATTTCTCTTAGAGTTATACCAATAGGGTAGAATACAGGTAATGATTAAAAACAAGGAGGCAATACCAAAACTTACTATTCGCCAAAACAACTTTTTAAACGCTATAAAGAAAATAGGGAAAGTGACCTGTTTCATAGTTGCCACTTGTTCTTTGGCCGTATCCATTACTACCATCCCGATTAAGGGAAAAATAAAGAATACCATTCCAAAAATAGGCGTTACATGATGAGAAGTAACCGTAACGGCAATAAGCGATAAACAGGTTGCCAAATAGCGATATTTTCCTGTTTTGATCCAAAGGTAAATTTCAGGTAACGAATGTAGTAAGACGGAAAGCCCCACCAAACTGGGGAGTTGACCGAAAATATGCAAGGTTTCAATAAATGTCGAAGAAAAAACGGCTAAGAGCGCCGCATAACCCGCCACTCGCCTATTACCTGTGAGCAGCAACGAAAAACGATATACCCCGGTAATAAAAAGTACAATGGCAATGAGCGCCACAGAAAACATCCCAAACTTGAGCCCACCAATATAGGAGAGCATAGCAATCGATTGATGTACTAAGGGTGGATAGGACTGTACCGTAAACCCGGTATACCACCGATAATCCCATGGTTCGAACCAGGAATCAGCGTAATGGTCGGCAAAAAATAGGTGAATAAGCGCATCATAGGTAGATTCCAAAGTGAAGAAAATAGCAGAACCATGGAATGCTATAGCGATAACAAGCGCTACTATCAACAAGGTGTTGGTTTTCTTCATAATAAGGAATCGGCACTAATTTCTTTATAGTAACGCCTTGCGAAACACCATATTGTCGTTCCGTTGCAATATACTTCTTTATATTACGTTAAATGAAGGTAAATACTTACAATTATTTTGGTAATAGACTGGTTTCGAATGACAGGGATATGCGATTATCGCACCTATGCCGCCATCGAACGACAGGAAACCGTAGCTGACCTACAGCAACGGTTTTTACGGCTTTCACAGCGGTATCTTTACCTTGTCCTAGTTGTATTTTACAGGACCTACAAAACCCAAATCGCATGAAAATATTAGCCATTGATGACCAGCAACTAATTTTGATGTCGCTTAAAAAGCGGCTGGTAGAACTTGGATATGCCGTAATGACCGCCAACAGTGGAGAAAACGGCAAAAAACAGTTCGATTCCTTTAAACCAGACCTAGTCATCGTAGATATTAATATGCCTGGCACTTCGGGACTTGATGTAGTCAAATACATTCGGAAGCAGCAACAGTCGACCATCCCAATTTTGGTAATGTCGGGGAATACCAATGAAGATGTAATCATGGAAGGCTTCGACCTCGGAATCGACGACTACATGAAAAAACCGGTAAGTTTGAACGAGGTTGCTGCTAGAATCAATCGTATTCTTGGAAAGGGTGCCTTAAAAGCCAAGAATACCGAGGATACTGAAGCGCGCATGTTACAGGAGTATTGCGTTGGGGTAGTGATTCCCTGTTACAACGAAGCGGAGCGTCTTTCGGGTGTTGATTTCAAAGACTTTGCCCATAAAAACCTGGGGTACCAACTGTGCTTCGTAAACGATGGCAGTACCGATAATACCTTAGAAGTATTGCAAGAAATGCGAAAGGGCAATGAAGACACCATTAGTATATACAACTGCGAAAAAAACGGCGGAAAGGCAGAAGCTGTTCGCCAAGGGGTACTGCATTTGATCAAAGACCCACAACTCGATTATATTGGCTACCTAGATGCCGATCTCTCAACCGACTTTAGGGATTTTGACGATCTGGTAAAAACGCTTCAGGGTTCGGAGTTTAAAATTGTAAGCGGTTCACGAATGAGCAGAATGGGTGCCAATATCACAAAAGAATCGGCTCGAAAAATTATAAGCAAGACCATTAATCTTATCATTCGTAATATCTTAGGAATGCCCTTTAACGATACACAGTGCGGTGCCAAAATAATGCACCGCGATATCGTAGAAAATATGTTTACCCAGAAATTTATAACCAAATGGTTATTCGATGTAGAAATTTTCATGCGCATGCGAAAGTTCTATGGCAAAGAAAAGGCGCAGGCCCTTATCTGCGAACAGCCATTGAAACGATGGATTCATGCAGATGGTTCTAAACTGTCTATGAAAGACTCGGTAAAAATCGTCGGGCAGCTCGCACAGATTGCGGTGCATTACAATTAATTCCTTTCCCCGAATTTTATAAAGACCGTATGAACGAAAGCTCATACGGTCTTTATTTTTTTAAGCGTTTCTGCCTGGCGATCCAAAATAGCCAACCATCTACAGCAAATCACCCTTTGACCTTAAAACAATTAGAAAGGTATAGGGTTGCAGTACTTTTACTTCATAATCAAAACTAACAAAACATGAAAAAAGCCACTAAAAATAAGTACAAGGGATTTATTAAAATGGAGAGTACACACGAAATATACCAAATCTGTGAGGTGAGCTTTAACAAAAAGGAAATTATACTCAGTGTGTTGGCACCTACTGTACTCCAATTGATATAACAAATAAAAACCGGTGACGAGGCGGTCACCGGTTTTTACCAAACTAAACTAATACAATCAACTTATTGCAAA
>CALLVX010000171.1 GCA_938010765.1 uncultured Flavobacteriaceae bacterium
ATTGCTCAATCATGTAATTCCGGGAGATAACGCACTCTTGGCAGCGGATTTGACCGCCTTAGGTGCAGGATATGCCAGCACACTCGCCGATGGCCCGTCAACCGACAGCAAGATCAGTATTTATTTCAATACAAGCGATGGTGTACAATTTAATGGCGGTGCCAAAGTAAGTACTGCCGATGTGGAAGCCAGCAACGGAGTGGTGCACATCGTCGATGCCGTAATCAACATACCGACCGTAGTTACATTTGCAACTGCAGACCCTACCTTTTCTACCTTGGTACAGGCCTTGACAGATTTAACCCCTGCAACCCAATTTGTGGATATCCTAAGTACCGCCAATGGCACGGTTCCGGCTCCCTTCACCGTGTTCGCACCAACTGATGAGGCCTTTGCAGCCTTAGCGGCCATTCCTGAAGAAGGGCTTTTGACTACTATTTTACAACACCATGTTATAGGTGGCGCTAACATACGATCCAGTGATTTAACGCCTGATGGTGATACGGTTACCCCAGCAACCCTAGAAGGGGATACTTTTACCATTACCCTCCCAGGTACCGACGGTAATATTGCGAATGTCACTGATGGTGCGGGCAATACCGGAATCGGAATCGATGTAGTAGATGTGCAGGCAGGAAACGGTGTAATTCATGTCTTGGATACCGTTATGATACCAAACACCGACAACTAAGAAATGTTTTCTGAAAACGTATTTTAAAGAAAAACCACCCTCAAATGGGTGGTTTTTTGTTTATTAAACTTCTCTTAACAAGACCTCTGTTCTAAAAAATCTGTGATAAACTTGTAACAACTGCATTCAGAATAATCGAGACACATGGGTAAAAGGCGATGTTTTGAAAAACAACTCGCAAAGAAACAGCCTATTTATCAATGTAGTATCTTTGATATTAAAAAAAATAACTGATGAAAAAGACTTTTGAATTCACCCGTATTTTTACACTTATTTTAAGCTTTACTTTCTTCGTGTCCTGCGATTTAGATGATGATAGCCCCACCATTGAAATACCGGAAACGAACTTAATTGAAGTTGCCGACGGCAATTCAGATCTTACTAGTCTGGTAGCCGCTCTTGAACGTGCCGGCCTTACCACTACTTTTGAAGGCACTACCAACTTTACTATAATTGCCCCGAACAATGCAGCCTTTACTGCGTTTTTAGGCGCAGCTGGTTTTTCGAGCCTTGAAGAAGTACCGGTAGCCACTCTACAACAATTGCTTAAGTACCATGTACTTGAAAACAGAGTGGAAGCCAGCTTATTGACAGGGCTTCAAAAAAATTACGTACCTACACTGGCCGATGGGCCCACTGCAGCAAACTTAGTGCTTTATTTTAATGCCACTGACGGCGTTCTTTTCAATGGAGCCGCGACAGTGATTACACCCGATGTTCTTGCCTCTAACGGTATTTTACATATTGTAGACGAGGTAATTGCACTTCCCACCTTGAAAACCTTTATTTCAACTGATGAAAATTTTACGGAGCTAGATACCGCAATTGATGTGGTTTCTCCCAACTCCGAATTAGACGAAGCCCTTGAAGCAACCGGTCCTATAACTATCTTCGCGCCCGACGTAAAGGCGTTCGAAAGCCTTTTGGCTACCAATACGGACTGGAATTTCTCTAGCGATATTCCAGAAGATCTCCTTATTTCGGTCCTATCGCATCATGTAGTTTCAGGAAATGTTCTTGCAGAAGATATCGATGGCGGACAAACCGTCATGTCGTTGGAAGGGGATGATCTGTTATTTGCAAATATCGGAGGTGCATTAGAACTTACCGATGGTAGCGGCAACGCAGGAATCGAAATTGCGGTTACGAATATTCAAGCATCCAATGGTGTAATTCACCTGATCGATACCGTACTTTTACCCGATACGAGCAACTAAATTTTCTTAAAAAAAACAAAACTTTAATTTGTAAAAGGCCACCTTGTAAGGGTGGCCTTTTTTTTATTTTCAGCAGCAGTGCTCCTACCTGATCGATAAACTACCACCTTCTGTTTCCAGCAATTTAGAAAATCATTTTGTTAAACTTTTCTAAAAAAATAATAAACAAAAGCAACCATTTTAATGTTTAATAATCTTCCTAATATATTAAACAAAATTGCTGTTCTGTTTAAGAAAATGCATACAATTTGAATCCGGTATTTAAAAAATTGAAACAAAGCGCTATTTCAGTTGATATTAAAAACCAGATTAAAAAGATCCCTACACAAAGAGAACGGCCACCAAGTGATTAAACAATTTTACACTCTTAAAAACACACTATTATGAAAAAATTTATCCGATTAAAAAGTATGGTACTTTTGGCGGTCTTCACCCTCTTCGCACTATCGTGCGAAAAAAATGATGATGACAACGATGCCGAAAATGACAATGGTATCAATATAGTAGAGACGGCAGAGGCCACTGAGGCATTAACTTCCTTGGTAGGTGCTTTGGTGCAGGCAGATGCCGGTTTGGTCGAAGCCTTGAGCAATGAAGATGCAACGTATACCGTATTCGCCCCCACAAATGCCGCCTTTGAAGCTTTACTGGGAGGTTTGGAAGGTTTCGATTCTTTGGAAGACTTTGACACTGACGAGGAAAAAGCCTTGCTTGCCAAAATCCTTACCTACCATGTAGTGGCCGACATCGCCGCCCTGTCGACCGATTTGAGCGATGGTCAAATGATTGCTACCCTACAAGGAGAAGAAGTTACTGTCGGAATCGATGGTGAAACTGTCACCATAAAAGACAAGCAACCTGCCGAAGTTGATGCTGCCACAGTAGTAATCCCTAATGTAGAAGCAAATAATGGGGTGGTTCATGTAATTGACAAGGTATTGCTTCCCCAAGAAATTCTTGACGCACTCAGCGGTGATGAGATGGAAGAAGAAGAAGAAGAAGAAAGTAAAAATTTGGTTGAAATCGTTGTTGAAACCGAAGCGCTTTCTATTTTGGAAGCCGCAGTAATCAAAGCCGGGCTTGTAGAAACACTTTCCAGCGAAGGTCCTTTTACCGTATTTGCCCCTACCGATGATGCTTTTGTTGCTTTGCTAGAGGCCTTGGGCGATGATTACAATGGCCTAGATGATTTTGATACCGATGCCGAAATGATGTTGTTGAAAGATATTCTTTTGTACCATGTAATTGCAGGTGCTGCCGTAAAAGAAGCCGATTTGGCCCCAGGCACTGTCGAAACTGCCCTTGCCGGGAATTCGATCGAAGTAATCGCTTCAGGAGATACCTTTGTTATAGGAGATGCCTCTGATACCGATGCGACTATTACAGGAACAGATATTATGGCTTCGAACGGCGTTGCCCATACAATCAACAAGGTATTGCTTCCACAGTCGGCCATCGATTTCGTCACCTCTTTAAGTCTTCAAACCATCGTTGAAATTGCTGTAGCTACCGATGACTTAAGTCTTTTGGTAGGTGCCTTGCAACAAGCGGATGCCGGATTGGTAGAAACGCTTTCAGGCGACGGACCATTTACCGTATTTGCCCCTACCAATGCCGCCTTTGTAGCCTTGTTAGAGGCCTTGGGTGATGATTACAACAGCTTGGCAGATTTTGATACTGCCGATGAAAAAGCATTATTGGTAAAAATACTCACCTACCATGTAGTTGCAGGCACCGCCGCTTTCTCAACAGATCTGAGCAACGGTCAAATGATTACCACCTTCCAAGGGGAAGATGTGGGTATCAATATTAAAAACAATACGGTACATGTTGAAGATGCCACCGATGCCAATGCTACGGTCGTAATTCCTGATGTGGAGGCTAGCAATGGTGTTGTTCATGTAATCGATAAAGTATTGTTGCCACAAGAAGTATTGGATATCTTAAACCCTCCTACACCGAATATCGTGGGCTTGGCGCAATCCGTTCCAGATCTCAGTCTTTTGGTCGATGCGCTTATCCAAGCCGATGCCGGTTTGGTTGATGTATTGAGCGGCGACGGACCATTCACTGTCTTTGCACCAACCAATGCCGCCTTTGCTGACCTTTTGGATGCTTTAGGATCGGATTATAATAGCTTGGCCGATTTTGACACTGCCGAAGAAAAAGAATTGTTGGCAACCATACTGACCTATCATGTTGTTGCGGGAGCTGCCGTGGCTTCCGGAGATCTTACGGAGCACCAAGAATTAGTAACGGTACAAGGGGAATCCCTGTTTGCATTACTAGGAAATGGGGTACGCATCAGAGACCGGAGTATTACGGATGCCAATGTTGCCCTGGCCGATCAAATAGCCAGTAATGGAATTGTACACCTAGTTGATAAGGTACTCTTACCACAAGCCATTATAGATGCTTTAGGACTTCCCGGAAGACACTAAAAAAAGTTTGTTCGTTTGTTGATCAATACTAAATTGATTGTTGAAAAACTTCCTTGTAACGGATAGCCGCTACTTGGAAGTTTTTTCATTTTATAGGTCGAAATAAAATCAGACAACAGCATGGCCATGGTTAGCATACAAAAACAGTCACTTGACAACTCTATTTTTTTTTAACAAGGAATAAGTCACATATTTACAGTCCCAAATCTTACCAAACTAAACCTACTTAAGCTAGAAACCCCGACCAAATGGTCAGGGTTTTTTGTTTCCAATCGTTTCTCTAGCAATTCATATCTATGCATGGTTCGCAACCGAAACCCTCTCATAGAACTTCTCTTTCAAACTATCACATTCGGTTGGGGATAATGCCGTAGCTCAAACTTTTAAAACAAGTGCATAAAAAAAGCGACCCTAACAGGTCGCTTCCTCAATTCGTAAACTACCTCGGGGCGAGCGCACTAGGCATTAAAAGGAAATTCAACATTGATTTCGACCCAAGCGTCGGAACATTATAAATCTCGATTATCGAGTAAATACGTTTAACGTTTTCCAATTTTTTTCTGTTCTTCGGCCTGATCCATCATTTCGCGCATTTTGCGTTGAAACTTATTTTCTTTCTTGGGCTTTGCCTTATTTTCTTGGATCTGGGCATGGATCTTTTCATTGTTAATAATAAAATTCTTGATAACCAACATAATACCAATAGTAATAAGGTTGGATACAAAATAGTACAAACTCAAACCACTCGCATAGTTGTTAAAGAAAATCAACATCATAAATGGCATCAAATACATGATGAACTTCATATTGGGCATCCCTGGCTGACTTGGCATATTTTGCCCTGTAGTCATCATCATATAAAAGAAGATAGCCACAGACGCCAAGATCGGGAACAAACTAATATGATCCCCATAAAAAGGAATATTAAAAGGCAACTGGGCAATTGTATCATACGAAGAAAGATCTTCCGCCCATAAAAAGGACTTTTGTCGTAAGGCAAAAGAGGTCGGAAAGAACATAAACAAGGCATAAAAAATAGGCATTTGTAACACAGCCGGTATACAACCACTCATAGGGCTAACCCCTGCCTTATTGTATAGCTTCATGGTTTCCTGCTGCTTTTTCATCGCATTGTCCTTGAATTTTTCTCCTAGTTCTGTAATCTCTGGTTTCAAGACTTTCATCTTCGCTTGGGAGAGATAGGACTTATAGGTAACCGGTGACATTGCCAAACGAACAAGAATGGTCATTATCACAATGGCAATTCCAAAGGGAAGGAACGAACTCAAAAAGGTGTAAAAAGGTGTAAAAACATATCGGTTGATCCACCCGAAAATACCCCACCCAAAAGGAATAGAATCTACCAAGCCCAAATCCTCATAAGTATCCAAAACGGCAATATCAGTAGGGCCGTAGTACCAATACATATTTTGAGACAATTCCCCACCAGCCAATTTCAAGGGAACGACCGAGGTATATTCTTTTGTAAAACCAGCCGCTTTGTCTTCTTCTTCCACGAGGTTCTTGGAGGTAAGCTCGGCAGTCGCGAAATTTTCTTTGGCAGCAAGGATTGAACTAAAGAAATGTTGTCGATAAGACAGCCATTTTATATCTTTTTCGGTTTCTTCATCATCGCTTCCTTCTGACAACTTGCTAATCTTGTCATCTTCATGGTTATAGGTCAGTCGCGTGTACCTATTTTCATATTGAATGCTCTTGTTGTGACGAATACCCTTTAGATTCCATTTTAACGAAATGGGTTGTGCCCCGTTTACGATCCCGTTTAAACCTTGGGAACGAACGGTAAAATCTACCAGATACTCATTTGGCTTCATTTCATACCGATATTCCAAGAACTTATCGTTCGCAACCTTTGCTTTCATCGACAGCACCTGATTGTCACCATTGTTGCTCAACGATGGTTCAAAATAGAGTTCTTTGGTACTCAATACCCTATTATCGGAAGTACTAAAATTCAGTTCGAAATTTGCATTGCCATCTTTGACCAAATACACGGGAACAGAATCGTAGGTCTTGAACTGTTTCATTCGGGCTTCTACAATTTGCCCTCCTTTATTATTGATCTCCAAATACAACAATTCGTTCTCTAAGACAGTTGTGCCCTCTCTCGGTGCCGTAAAACCAAATGCCCCAATACTTCCTTGGTAGATTGCCACTGCCGTGGAATCTTGCATGTTCAATTGTGCGGGCGCTTTTTCTTCTTGTGCAACGGGAGTTGCTTTTTGCGCTTCGGCTTCCACTTGTTCTTGCTTGGCCTTCTCGGCTGCGAGTTCTTCAGGGGTAGGCTGGTTTTGATAAAACCAGAAAATTAAGATACCAAAGATGAGGACAAAGCCTATAATGGTATTTATATCTAACTTCTTTTCTTCCATGTATGTTAGTTTACTGCTTGGACCTATGTGTCCTCACCTCGAGCGGTTTGTTACAAATAATGCCCCAACTCACTACGGCAAGCGCAAATATATGTCCAATTCTACAGTTTATGCCAAACTGGCATTAGTTTGTTGTTTTTTGTGGGTAGATGCTGCCTCTATGAACCCAACGAAGAGTGGGTGTGGATTGGCTACGGTACTTTTGTATTCAGGATGGTATTGCACTCCTACAAACCACGGGTGTTCGGGCAATTCAACTATTTCAACGAGTCCGGTATCTGAATTAATCCCAGTGGCTAATAGTCCGGCCGCTTCGATCTGCTTTTTATAGGCATTGTTGAATTCATAGCGATGACGATGTCTCTCCGAAATTGTATCGGCACCTTCATACACGCTTTGAACCAAACTTCCTTCTTTTAGTTTACAGCTCCAAGCTCCTAAGCGCATGGTACCGCCTTTATTGATTATGTTCTTTTGCTCCTCCATTAGACTAATAACAGGATTAACAGTCCCTTGATCCATTTCGGTAGAATTGGCATCGGCCAACCCAAGCACCGTTCTAGAATATTCAATCACCGCCATTTGCATCCCTAGACAAATTCCTAAAAAAGGAATATGCTTTTCCCGTGCATAGCGAACTGCTTGTATTTTTCCTTCGATACCACGTTCACCAAAACCTGGTGCAACAAGAATACCATCTAAGTCTGCCATTTTTTCCGCAAGGTTATTGGCATTTATATGTTCGGAATGTATAGATCGTACCCGAACCCGCACTTCATTTACTGCTCCTGCATGAATAAACGATTCTAAAATAGATTTATAGGAATCTTGGAGCTCTACATATTTTCCAATAAGTCCGATATTAATTTCGTTCTTTGGGTTCTTATGCCGGTGTAAAAATTGATTCCATTGCGTCAAATCGGGCGTATGCTCATCGGGAAGGGATAACTTTTGAAGGGTTACCGTATCGAGGCCTTCTTCTTGCATCAATATAGGTACATCATATATAGTAGAGGCATCGATCGATTGAATAACTGCTTCTCGTTTCACATTACAAAACAGGGCCAATTTATCTTTAATATCGTTTGAAATCTCATGTTCGGTCCTACAGACCAAAATATCGGCCTTGATACCACTTTCCATGAGTGTTTTTACCGAATGCTGGGTAGGCTTGGTTTTTAATTCCCCCGCAGCCGACAAAAAGGGTACCAAGGTCAAATGAATTACAATACCATTGTTATCGCCCAATTCCCAAAGTAATTGCCGTACCGCTTCTATATAGGGTAAAGATTCTATATCCCCCACGGTACCTCCTATTTCGGTAATTACGATATCATATTCGCCGCTATTTCCCAAGAGCTGCACCCGCTCTTTGATTTCATTCGTAATATGAGGTACTACCTGAACGGTCTTCCCTAAAAACTCTCCTCTACGTTCCTTCTCAATAACGCTCTGGTAAATACGCCCTGTAGTCACATTGTTCGCCTGTGAGGTATTCACGTTTAAAAAACGTTCGTAGTGCCCCAAATCAAGGTCAGTCTCAGCACCATCATCGGTCACATAGCATTCCCCGTGTTCATACGGATTCAAGGTTCCCGGATCTACATTGATATAAGGATCTAATTTTTGAATAGTGGTCTTGTAACCTCGGGCCTGAAGTAATTTGGCCAGTGATGCGGCAATGATTCCCTTTCCCAAGGAAGAAGTAACCCCGCCGGTTACAAAAATATACTTTGTTTGAGACATGAAGCGTTCGATTGAATTCGTACCGCAGGCAAAAATACAAATTGCAAGTAGAAATCGTCCTTATTGCTTCGGAAAATCTTTTTGTATTTTTCGAACGAGCCCTTCTAGTCCGTTAATCTTGATTTCTGTCATTGATTGTAATAGGATCCCGAGTTTGCCTTCAGGATAGCCTTTTTGTTTGAACCAAATCAAGTATGGCTCGGGTAAATCGACCAAATATCGCCCTTTGAACTTTCCGAACGGCATTCGGTAATGGGCCAATTCTATCAATTTTCGTGGATCGGGTGTCATATTCGGAAGTAAAGATACTATTGTTATCTTTGATACCGTTGCTACCGGCCGGTGGTTAATATAACTCGGGAAATTTGCTCCCTTCACCTTGATACAAGAACCTTAATTCGCACCTCATGAAAAGAAGAACATTTATAGGCAGTTCTGCCGCAGTATCAGTCGGCATGTTGGCATGCAACACCACTAGGGCCATGTCTGTCGAAGAAACATCCCATTTGGAGTTAAAAGGCAACATCAACCATAGTGCCTGTTATTGGTGTTATGGAACGATTCCCCTAGAAGAATTCTTGCAGGATTTGAACGAATTGGGAATGAAGGCGATTGATTTGACGGGACCCAAAGATTGGCCTTTGTTAAAAAAGTACAACATACATGCTTCTATGTGTTGGGGCGCAGAGATTAGCCTTACCGAAGGTTGGAACGACCCTCAGTACCACGAAACACTGATCAAGAACTATACTGAAATGATTCCCAAAGTAGCCGAGGCAGGCTATACAAACCTCATCTGCTTTAGTGGAAATCGAAGAGGAATGGAAGATACTGTAGGGTTGCAGAATTGTGTAAACGGACTCAAACGGATACTTCCACTGGCCGAAAAACATGGGGTGGTCATTCAAATGGAACTGCTCAATTCAAAAGTAGATCATAAAGATTATATGTGCGACCATACCGAATGGGGTGTTGCACTCTGCAAACAACTAGGCACTGAGAACTTTAAACTACTCTATGATATTTATCATATGCAGATTATGGAAGGGGATATCATCCGAAATATTCAAGACTATCATGAATATTTTGGCCATTACCATACCGGTGGAAATCCTGGAAGAAACGAAATTAACGATTCACAAGAATTAAATTACCCTGCTATTATGACAGCCATTGTTGCCACCGGTTATAAAGGATACGTAGCACAAGAATTTATCCCGACCTATGAGGATAAAATTTCGGCTTTGAAGGAAGGCATCACTATTTGTGATGTATAGTTAATATCAAAATACTGGTAAGGCGTTTTAAACGTCTCAGCTCATTGTAGAGGCAATCTGTATGAATACACTATCCAAGCGTTTTTTAACGTTATACGTTACAGATTAAAAGTACTTCTACCGTTAAACCTTGGGGTGCTTTCATTGTCAAAAGAAAAACCAGGAGCATGAAAACCCAAATCAGTATTTTCTTTGCCTTATTGTTCATGGTATTTAGTTGCTCTAAAAATAGTTCGAAAGATCAGACTCCTCCTATTGCTAAAACACCCGAATCTATAGAATTTTACTTCCCTCCTGCGGGTTCGAATGAATGGGAAACCTCCTCAATTTCGGAACTAGGTTGGGATACTGATGCCGAACAGCCTCTTTTAGACTTCCTGGAAGAAAAAGGGACGAAGGGCTTCTTACTTCTAAAAGATGGAAGAATCGTTATTGAAGCTTATTTTAATGGCAGCGACGCTTCCAGTAGCAATACCTGGAATTCTGCCGGAAAAACATTGTCGGCCTTTACCGTCGGATTGGCGCAGCAGGAAGGATTTTTGTCATTGGAAGACTCCTCATCGGGCTATTTAGGTCGGGGATGGTCGAGCCTTAACCCGGGAGAGGAGGCAAAAATCACCATAAAGCATCATATAACGATGACCACTGGCTTAGATTACAATGTAACCAACCAGAACTGTACAGATGCCGAGTGTCTCGACTTTTTAAATGAACCGGGCAGTTTTTGGTATTACCACAATGCCGCTTATACATTAAACCATGCCATCGTAGAAAGTGCCGTTGGTGAGGACTACGATTCGTATTTTGATACTAAACTTAAGAATGCAATTGGTATGGATGGCTCATGGGTGCAACTTGGATACCTCCGTATCTATTTTAGTACCGCCCGAAGTATGGCCCGCTTTGGACTCTTGAATCTTAACAAAGGCAAATGGGAAGATACACAGCTACTGACCGATGCTTCTTTTTTTAACGAAATGACGACCACATCCCAAGACCTCAACAAAGCCTATGGTTATCTATGGTGGTTAAATGGGAAGGATAGTTTTAAATCTCCAGGATCAGAGTTAGCGTTTCCAGGGAAATTGATCCCCAATGCGCCCGATGACCTGATAGCTGGCCTCGGTAAGAATGACCAAAAACTGCATATAATTCCGAGCGAAGGCTTAGTTCTTGTTCGCATGGGCGATGATGCGGGAGAGTCGCTATTAGGTCCGTCTAGTTTTGACAATGAACTGTGGGGAAAAATTAACGCACTGATCAATTAGCCATTTCCGCCGGTATTTCACGAACCTCAGTAGCTTGTTCAAAGGCCAATCCCAACCCTAAAAGTTTGTCTTCCTGGAAAGGTTTGCCTATGAACGTAAGATTTACAGGCTCCCCATTGGTCTTGTACCCCATTGGAATACACAATGCCGGATATTTGGCAACCGCCGCATAACCTGAGTGATAATTGTTAATTGATAAGATGGCATCTAAACTGTGCGTATCCAGACCCGAATCAAAAAAGCTGCGTCCCTGGCGTTCCAAGTCAGATTTAATATTTTGCAGTTCTTCTTTCGTCGTCCTATCCCCTACTATGTATCTGAACAATGCTTGCCCATATGGAATTCGAGTAATCGAATCCGCAGCATTAAAAGCGACCACGTCTGTAATTGAACGAACGGGAACCTGCTCCTTATAGGTATGTAAGGTTAAATACCGAGGAAGGTCATTCCGCATATCGATATTTAGAATACTCAGAAAGTGGTTCATTTTAATTTTCGTCGGACTTAATTCCACAACCGTTGCCCCTAGCGCTCTAAGTTTTTCAATGGTCCGCTTATAAATAGCGTCGTCCTCTAAGAGGTTTTTCATCGCCCCAAATCGTTTTCCTTCCAAGGAATTCGGTTTCGTTACAAGCTCATAAAAATCTTGACCCGTCGCCACTGATTTAGTGTCAGCTTCGTCTCTACCGGTCATTGCAGACAATACAATGGCATTATCAATCACATTTTTTGGTCATTGGCCCCGGTGTATCCAACGTACTCGATATAGGGACTATACCACTTCTGCTTAATAACCCTATCGTGGGCTTAAGGCCTACCACAGAATTTTGACCACTTGGAGAAAGAATGGAACCAGATGTTTCGGTACCAACGGCAGCTACCGCGTAATTCGCCGCTACAGACGTTCCACTACCTGAACTAGAACCACCGGTTTCAAATTGGCGACGCCCATAAGGGTTTAAGGTTTGCCCGCCTATCGCACTATAGCCGACAGGGCATCCCTTGCACAAATAATACGCCCATTCGCTTAAATTTACTTTACCTAAAATTAAGGCCCCATTATGTTTCAGTTGTCGCACAACAAAAGCATCTTCTACGACATTCTTTGCCAAGGCTATCGATCCTGCGGTGGTGGTCATACCCCGGGTATTTATATTATCTTTCAACAGAATAGGCATCCCATAAATAGGGTGTCGATTCTCAGAAACAGATTCTTTTCTAAGCTGGTCTAATTTTCGGGCTTCGTCAACTATATTTTCATTGAGCGCGATTATCGTATTCAAAGTGGTAGTATTATCCAATTCATAGGTATAGATACGGTAGAGGTAAAATAATACCAATTGCTCGTAGGTAAACATACCACTTTCTATATGCGATTGTATTGTAGGGATATCTTGTTCTAAAATTAAAGACCGTAACGCGTTATAATCTGCTTCGGTCATTTTAGAGACCTCGCCGTACAAAGGAGTAAATATCTTGTTCTTGTTCAGCACTTTTGATTGGATCAATTGATAGCGCATCCGACCGATTTCATGGTCTTGATTGGCTGCAACTTCTGCCGAATCGTTGTAGGGGGTCCATAATATTACTTCCTCATTCTCGGTTTTTTTTTCTTGCTTACAAGCCATCATCGAAACAAAGAAAAGTAAAAGGAGGAGCCTGCTTATTTTTGTTTTAGGATATTCCATGCTTCAATATTCTTTTGATTCATTCGAACGAACTCATCTTTACCCTGCTTTTCTGCAAGCTCAAGACTTTTCTTAGCCGATCGAATAGCGGCATCATATTGCAACAAAGCAGCTTCTACCAACGACTTCACACGATGAAAATAGTAAGTATCACCTTCCAATTGTATCGCCTTGTTCAAATACACCAATGAGGTCTCATAGTCGGCTCCCTGCTCTTGCAGATAGCGTGCCGCTTCATAGTACGATTGTGCGGTGGGATTATCCGTTAATTCCTCATTGATTTCTTTCAACATTTGTGCATGGGTATCGACCTTCAGCGGAATGCTTATTTTTGTCCGTTCCCAAATCAACAGCAATTGTACCGAATCGTGCTTCAAATGATCAAAGGTGATATGAAAATTTTCTTGCAGGTAAGGGATTATTTCTGGCTTTACCAAAATTCGAAAGGCATCGTCTTTGGAATCATACGCATTTCTTCCATCGCCCCAATGTTCGATATTTTTATGAAAAACAATTTGCCATTCGTTGGCTTCGGGAAAAGCATAGAGCGCATAGGTTCCCGGCAACAACAAATTACCCATGATATCTACTTCCGAATCAATCGTTATTTTTGTAGAAGCATTTGCGCCCACCCGCCAAATACGCCCATAGGGCACCAAATCGCCAAAGATAGTTCTGCCTTTGACTGCTGGTCTGGAATAGTTAATTTCAATGGTGGTCAGTCCTACTTCCTGTATTAGATTCGCAGTTGGGCTTGCCTTGGGGTATTGTAGTTGCGCCGAAAGAAGCGACGAGAAAAATAACAGACCTAGAGCAGCCAGGGTTTTCAATTGGTGGTTTTAAAAAATGAATCTACAAATTCATATTTATTAAATACCTGTAGGTCTTCGATACCTTCCCCTACCCCAATATATTTAACGGGTATTTGAAATTGATCGGATATACCTATCACCACACCTCCTTTGGCGGTCCCATCGAGTTTAGTAACCGCTAGCGAGGTCACTTCGGTCGCCTTTGTAAACTGCTTGGCTTGTTCAAAGGCATTCTGTCCCGTAGACCCATCTAACACCAATAGTACCTCGTGCGGGGTGTTTTCTACGACCTTTTGCATGACCCTTTTCACCTTGGTCAATTCGTTCATTAGATTCACTTTGTTGTGCAAACGCCCGGCAGTATCAATTATGACAACATCGGTATCTTGGGTAACTGCAGAGCTCAATGTATCGAATGCGACCGATGCAGGGTCGCTTCCCATTTGTTGCTTTACAATCGGTATTCCTACCCTATCGGCCCATACTTCGAGTTGATCGATTGCCGCTGCCCTAAAGGTATCGGCGGCACCTAATACCACTTTGTATCCTTGGTTTTTTAATTGGTAGGCCAGTTTTCCGATAGTGGTCGTTTTCCCCACTCCGTTGACCCCCACAACCATAATTACATACGGTTTTAGGCCTTTGGGAATGGCAATTTCGGTAGCGTCTCCCGTATTGGTCTCAGAAAGTAGGCCGGCGATTTCTTCCCGCAAGATCGTATTGAGTTCCTCAGTACCCAAATACTTGTCTTTGGCCACCCGAGCCTCGATACGTTTAATTATTTTCAAAGTAGTATCGACCCCAACATCCGAGGACACCAACACTTCTTCAAGATTGTCAAGGACATCATCGTCGACCTTTGATTTACCTGCGACCGCCTTGCTCAATTTTCCCAAAAAACTAGTCTTGGATTTTTCGAGACCTTTGTCGAGATTTTCCTTTTTCTTAGAGGAGAATATATTCTTGAACAAACTCATTTTCTGTGTAAATACGTTAATTCAAATATAAGAAAGTAAAAAGCAATAATTAGAATGCAAGACCTAAGAATACCGATTAAATTACAACCACTGCCCTTATGGGTTTCCCCATTGCATTTGAAGGTTTAAAACCCTTTCCGATTTTATTTGGGCCTAGGCTTAAAAATAGTCCATAAAAAAAGCTGCTTTCAAAAGAAAGCAGCCGAATATTCTATATTGGAAGGTCTTTATTTCTTAGCCAACCACTCGTTTACCATTTCAGGAGACATTACCGACTCACTGAAGGTATACGCTCCGGTTTTAGGGGATTTTACCATTTTAATGGCTTTTGTCAATCTTTTTGAACTTGTCTGTAAACTTGCTACCGTTTTCTTTGCCATGACTCAACGTATATTTTAATAATTTTCGTTAGCGCGAAAATCGTATTACTTAATTTCTTTATGAACCGTCATTCTTCGTAGAACGGGGTTGTACTTTTTCAACTCCATTCTTTCCGGAGTATTTTTTTTGTTTTTGGTCGTGATGTATCGAGAAGTTCCAGGCTGCCCCGACTCTTTATGCTCTGTACATTCCAAAATAACCTGAACTCTGTTACCTTTCTTTGCCATCTTTGTGTTTTTTTCGGATTACTTGATTAATCCTTGCGCTTTTGCTTCTTTCAAAACAGCGGAAATACCTTTTTTGTTGATGATTTTCAATCCTTTTGCAGAAACTTTGAGTGTTACCCAACGGTCTTCTTCAGGGATATAAAAACGTTTTTTGGAAAGATTTACATCAAATCTTCTTCTGGTCTTATTGATAGAGAAAGAAACGTTGTTTCCGAACATTGCTCTCTTTCCTGTAATTTCACAAACTTTTGACATTACGCTGATTTTTTTAAACAGGCTGCAAATTTAGGTCATTTTTACGGGACGAACAAGCTTCTACTTCAGATTTTTAAAATTTCTTTTTGCACAAGTTCAAAGGCCTTGTGAACGGCTTTTTGAATAATTCTATCGCGATGATTTCCCATCATAAATTGCTGGGCAAAACTACCATTTGGGGTGGCGATTCCGATACAAACTGTACCGACGTCGGCATCAGATTCCCCTTTGGCAGGGCCAGCATTGCCCGTTGTGGCAATCGCAAAATCGGTTTTCAATAGTGATTGTACATTTCGCGCCATTGCTAGCGCAACTTCCTCACTTACAACCGAATGTTTCTTTATCAAATCTTCGGGCACTTTTAGCACCTCTATTTTCGTCTGTGTAGCGTAACTGATCACACTCCCTTTGAAATAGGCAGAAGCTCCGGGAACAGCTGTTAGCTGCTGGGCAATTTTACCGCCTGTACAACTTTCGGCCGTTGCAATGGTTCTTTTCTTTTGCGTCAGCAATTTACCCAAGGTTTCCTCTAAGGTTTCCTCATCTTCAATACCATAGATCAAATCCCCAATAAGGGGGTAGAGCTTTTGGGACTCAATTGCAATCGTTTTTTCCAACAACTCCTTATCAGTGCCTTTCGCACTTAAACGTAACCTCACCTTCCCCAAACTTGGTAAATACGCTAGTTTGATAAAACTCGGTAGATTTTCTTCCCAATCGGCAATTTTTGCCGCGATAGCACTCTCTCCGCCACCATAGGTTACCAAAGTTTTATGAAGGATATGCGGCCGTTTAAACTCCTTTACAATTCTCGGAACAACCTCATTCCTAATAAGCCCCTTCATCTCAAAGGGCACACCGGGAAGCGATATATATACCGCATTTTCATTTACCATCCACATACCTGGTGCCGTGCCAAATTCGTTCTTTAAAGCAATTGCACGCGAAGGTACGAGCGCTTGTTGTCTGTTGACATCTGATATTTTCGAAGTTTTGATGTATTTGATAAACAGGTATTCTACATGTTGCAGCACCTCCTTATTCTCGACCAGGTTGTCATCAAAAAATTCGCAAAAAGTATGTTTGGTAATATCATCTTTCGTAGGTCCCAGACCTCCTGTACATATAACAATGTCAACATGCTTCCCTGCCATCTTCAATGCCTCGAGGATATGGACACGGTCATCTTGAACCGATGTAATCTGATACACGGAGATACCAATCTTATTGAGTTCCTTGGCTATAAAAACAGAATTGGTATCAACTATTTGGCCAATGAGAATCTCATCGCCAATTGTGATAATTTCGGCAAGCATTATAAATTGAAGTCTTTTTTAAGCTCCGAAACCACTTGAGCGATATCTTTTTGTAGTGTTGGAAAAACCTTCTCTATTTCTGACATATTGGCTTCGCTTTTACCTAAAGTCTCAATTTCCAATGCGGCCGCACGGGTCTGTTCCATTCCCAATAAATCTACGTTGGGTTTTATTTTGTGGGCCAACTTGTACACCTGATCATAATTTTTAGTCTGCAGTGCACTTTCGAGTCGTTCTAAATCGCCCGGCACTTCCTCTAAAAAAACCGAGATTACAGATTGTACAAATTCCTCGTCGCCCTCGGCCATTTCGTTTATTTTATCCAAGCTGTAAATCATCACTTAATTTTTACGGAAAATAATTCTTTCCCTTCCAGTATGCCCGAAAGATAGTCATTTGGCTTTATTTTACCAACACCTGCAGGGGTGCCCGTAAAAATAATATCCCCTTTCTTCAATGTAAAGAATCGCGACACATAGGAAATCAATTCGTCGGGCTTCCATAACATTTGGCCCGTACTACCTTCCTGTGCGATTTCGCCATTCTTTATGAGTGAAAAACTTAGATCGTTCAAATCTTGAAAATTCGATTTCGGCAACCAATTTCCTATGACGGCCGAACCGTCAAAGCCTTTTGCTTTTTCCCATGGCAGGCCTTTCTCTTTTAGTTTTTGCTGTAAATCTCGCGCGGTAAAGTCGATTCCCAAGCCCACCTCATCGTAGTAATTAGATGCAAAGTTTATATCTATATGCTTTCCCACTTTCCTGATTTTAAGCAGTACCTCTACTTCATAATGTACATTGTTCGAAAATTCGGGAATATAAAAATCCTGTTCTTTCGGAAGTATCGCCGAATCTGGTTTAATAAAAACAACTGGATCTTCTGGCTTTTCATTTGCCAGTTCCTTGATGTGTTCGGCATAGTTACGACCAATACAAATTAGTTTCATCTGTTCCTGTTTGGTTGAAGTGATTTAGACCTTTTACGAAAGCACCATATTAGCTATCGTATGAAACCTTACTTGTTTCTCAAAATTTTTAGGCTGATGGCAGGAATAAAGTTCTGCGTACGGTCTTTCGATTTAGTAATAAAATCATTCCATTGGCCCATCCCGTATACCACTGCCTTAAAATTCTGATTTTTACTATAAACACCCCCAAAGGTAGGTGCAAAACGGTCTTCGATCACCTGTTTTTTTGTTATTGGATGCTCATAGGTGTTTTTGTACCAATTGCTTGGCACGAACAACCATTCGAGCCCAATATATATACCGTCTTTTGGAACCTTAATTTTTAGCGCGGCCAAATCAATGGTTACATAATCTTTGCCTTTTTGTGATTCAAGCAACACACTCTTTCGTAAAATATCGTTTTTTGGTTTTTTACTCGATGGATCTACATCGTAGATTCGAAGCCTAAAACTTGCTGAAGGCCTATCAAAGTCTTTAGTGTGCTGCATAAAGACCGTAACTACGTCTACATATTTATCTTGGGCGCCAATATTTGGAAAATACAGGGCCAACACCCAAGGTGTAGAGGTAGAGGCGAATCCGCTCGTAATACTGTAACTATTGATGGGGTTCAAAAAAACTGAATTGTTCAATTTCTCGGTTACCACGACCTCTTCAAGTTCAAAAGACTCTTCGACCATTTCAAATCGTTTGGACTCATATAGGTCTTTTGACAAAATAATACTATCGTTATAGCCCAGGGAAGAAATGTGCAGCTGTCTATCCAAATAGTCTTTCGGCACATCGATAAAAAAATGCCCCTCTTCATCGGTCGAAGTTCCTTTAAGGGTATTTAAAAAACTTAGGTTCACAAATGGAATTGGCTCTTTGGTCTTGGTATCATAGACATGTCCTTCAAAGAGCACTTCTTGTGCGTTCATTTGACATATTATCAGCAGGAAGAACAAAAAAGCAATCCGCATTATCCTAACTTATTGTTTAATTTACTGAGTTTTATCTGTGTGAGCACCTTCTTTGTATACAACGGAAAATCAGCGTTCAAAATCCATCCAAAATAACCAGGCTCTTTCTCTAATACTTCATGCACTCCTTTTCCTTTGTGCTTCCCAAAAGCGAAAATTTCGTTACCATCATCATCCAAACCGATAAAACCGGCAAAGTCAACAAACCGTCGATGGGTCGAAAATTCGGCCAGTTTTTTAACATTATTTTCCAAATCGGGATACCGGTCTAGTTGTGCTAACAAAATCTCATAGGTTGCCAGAGTATCGGCTTCAGCACTATGGGCATCGGTCAAATCCTTATGGCAATAAAACTTGTATGCGGCTCCCAAGGTTCTTTTTTCCATTTTATGAAAAATGGTTTGTACATCTATCGAAACCATATTTTTCATATCAAAATCGACCCCTACACGCAGCATTTCCTCGGCCAAGAGGGGAATATCGAAACGATCCGAGTTAAAACCACCTAAATCACACTCTTTTATCATTTGGTAAACTTCTTTGGAAAGTTCTTTAAAGGTAGGTTCATTGGCCACTTTTTCATTCGAAATACCATGTATATTATACGATTCTTGCGGGATGGTCATTTCAGGATTCACCAACCATGTTTTGCTTTCTTTGTTTCCATTTGGGAAAATCTTTAGAATCGATATTTCTACAATTCGATCTTTTGCTACATTGGTGCCTGTGGTCTCTAAATCAAAAAAGCAAATAGGGCGGGTAAGAGTAAGTGTCATCTGGGTCGTTGTTTTAACAAAGATAGTTTTTACGGTAGCTTCCAAAAATGGATTTTGAGTTTTTCTCATCAAACCGGCAGAAAAAGAGTTTTATCGTTTATCATGTAATTCACGATCGGCTTTACCGAATCTCAAAAAAAAGAACAAAAAAACCGCCTCTTAAAAAGGCGGTCATCTTTACTATACTAGTCGCAGCGGGTTATATCGCTCGATTAACATCCCAGGCCTCCAAGTAATCTGCAACCGCTTTCGCAAACATGCTACCCAAAGCACCGTTAACCACTCGGTGGTCATAACTATGTGAAATATACATTTTACTACGAATTCCAATAAAATCACCTTCATTGGTTTCTATCACGGAAGGAATTTTCCGAATGGCCCCCAGGGCCAAAATACCCACCTGTGGTTGATTTATAATAGGCGTGCCAAAGACACTCCCAAAGGTTCCAACATTGGTAACCGTATAGGTACCGTCTTGGATTTCGTCGGGTTTTAATTGATTGTTCCTGGAACGTGCTGCCAAATCATTGACCACTTTGGCCATACCAACAAGGTTTAATTGATCTGCATTTTTAATGACCGGTACAATAAGATTTCCATCGGGTAAGGCCGCGGCCATTCCAATATTGATATTTTTCTTTTTGATGACCTTGTCGCCACTTACAGAAATATTCATCATTGGATATTTCTTTAATGCGATGGCAATAGCCTCCATGAAAATTGGTGTAAAAGTCAGCTTTTCACCCTCTCGCTTCTCAAATGCATCTTTCATTTTTGCACGCCAGTTCACAATATTGGTCACATCGACCTCTATAAAACTTTGCACATGTGCCGAGGTAGTAACACTATCTACCATGTGTTTGGCAATAAGTTTGCCCATACGGGTCATTTCGATTACTTCATCGCCAACCGCTACCGAAGCGGGTACCGTTTTAACCTTTTCGGCATGCACGGGAGTCTGCTCCTGTGGTGTTTTGAACATAGCCCGAGATTCTTGATCGATAGCCACCTTGGCAGTTATTTGTATCGCTTTTCTATTTGACACATATGCTAAAATATCGTTCTTGGTCACACGAGCTTCCTTTCCGGTACCGACAATAGTATCTAACTCTGCTATGGTAATACCTTCTTCTTTTGCAATATTCTTGACCAAGGGAGAATAAAAACGTTCGGAATTAGAATTTGTAGTTGCAGCAACAGGTACCTGAGCAACCGTTGTTTCCTTAGCTACTTGTATACCTTCTTCGATTTGGCTCACATTTTCTACAACATTGGCTTCGGCGATGCCATTCATAATTTCACCCGTAGCCGCACCACTGGTTTCGATTATGGCTATGGTCTCCCCTACTTTAATGACATCATCGATCTGAAAACGTTTTTCTACCAAAACGCCTTCAACCTCGCTCGGCACTTCGGAGTCTACCTTGTCGGTGGCTATTTCCAGTACTGCTTCATCTAGGTCTATAGTATCCCCGATTTCTTTCAACCAAGAGGTCAAAGTGGCCTCGGCGACACTCTCGCCCATACGGGGCAGTTTTAATTCAAACTTTGACATATTCCTAATTTTGATGCTCTTTTAAGGCTTTTGGCTGCAAAAATAGCAAATAAATAGCCTTATCATTGAACTTACGTCACAAAATATTGTTGTTATTTCACCTTTAAAGAGCCTTCAAATGGTACTCTGTTCAAGATACTCCTTCCCAAGGTAACTTCATCTGCATATTCCAATTCATCCCCGACCGCAATACCTCTTGCTATTGTTGAAGTACTAATTTCTAGCCCTGCTAACTGTTTGTAGATATAGAAATTGGTAGTATCACCCTCCATAGTAGAACTTAACGCAAAAATCAGTTCTTTTATTTCGCCCTTTTTGGCCTTGCTTACCAAAGAGCCAATTGTCAACTCTTGCGGACCGATACCCTCCATCGGCGAAATTTTTCCTCCCAAGACGTGGTACAACCCCTTGAATTGACTGGTATTCTCAATTGCCATTACATCTCTAATGTCCTCTACCACACAGACCAGGGTACGATCTCGTTTTGGACTGGCGCAAATTTCGCAAAGCGCTACATCGGAAATATTATGACAGCTCTCACAGAACTTAATAGTATTGCGTAACTGCTCCAAGGCTTTCGTTAAACCGGTGGTTTGCTCAATTGGTTGTTTTAACAGGTGAAGTACCAAACGAAGCGCCGTGCGTTTTCCGATTCCCGGAAGTTGCGACATTTCATATACAGCGTTTTCCAATAATTTGGATGAAAAATCCATTCCTTAGCTTTAATGACAAAATTACAACCAATTTTTATTTTGCCTATAACTATTTATAGAACTGTAAGTAGATAGTTGTTTTTCATATTTTGTACTTTGCAGGGATAACTATATTCAATGACACCCACCCATATTTTAGTATTGATCGGCGGCTATTTCGTAGTGCTACTTCTTATCTCTTATTTTACAGGAAAAAACGATTCAAATAGTGATTTTTTTAAAGCTGGCAAACAGTCACCTTGGTATCTTGTAGCATTCGGCATGGTAGGGGCTTCATTGTCGGGTGTAACATTTATCTCAGTGCCGGGTTGGGTCGCTTCTTCCGAATTCAGCTATATGCAAGTGGTTTTTGGATATTTCGTAGGGTATTTGATAACATCGTATGTGCTGATGCCCATCTATTACAAGCAAAATGTAACCTCTATTTATGAATATTTAGATACGCGCTTTGGTTTTGTAAGCTACAAAGTAGGGGCCATTTCATTTTTTATCTCCCGTGTTTTAGGAGCTTCCTTTCGATTGTTTCTGGTAGCAATCGTACTACAACAATTTGTTTTTGACAAGTTTACCGGCATTCGCATCCCTTTTGAGGCGACCGTTACCTTGTCGATCCTATTAATATGGTTCTATACTTTTAAGGGAGGTATTAAAACCATCGTATGGACCGATACCTTGCAAACACTTTTCATGCTTGTCTCGGTAGGGCTATCGATCTATTTCATCCTGGATCAACTCGACTGGACCTTTGGTGAATTCTTGGCATCCGATGAATTAAAAAGTTACAACAAGGTCATTTTTGCTGATGATTTCTTTGCCAAAAACCATTTTATCAAATCATTTTTAGGTGGAATTTTTGTGACTATTTGTATGACAGGCCTGGATCAGGATATGATGCAAAAGAACCTTACCTGCAAAAGCTTGAAGGATGCCCAAAAAAACATGGTAAGTTTTAGTTTGGTATTCGTTATCGTCACATTCGTGTTTATGCTATTGGGAGCCCTCTTGTATATTTATGCGGAAAAATATCAAATTGCTATTCCCTTAATGGATGGGAAAGCAAAATCAGATTTGCTATTTCCCGAAGTAGCCCTGAACACTGGGCTTGGTATTACGGTTGCCATAACATTTATGCTAGGTCTTATAGCAGCTGCCTATAGCAGCGCCGATAGTGCCCTAACCGCTCTTACTACCTCTTTTTGTGTAGATTTTTTAGGAATTGATAAAAAACCAGAAAACAAACAACCGGCTATACGTAAAATAACACATGTGGGCATGAGCCTACTATTAATTGTTGTAGTCATCTTGTTCAAGCAGGTGTTAGACACAAATGTAATCGACGGACTTCTGCAAGTTGCGGGGTATACATATGGCCCCTTACTAGGTCTTTTTGCTTTTGGCATCTTTACCAAGCACGAGGTAAAAGATACCTATGTTTGGTTAGTGGCTATCTGCTCGGTATTACTGGTTTTCGGATTGGCCCAAATTCCTACAGAAAAAATAGGAGGATATCAAATAGGTTACGAATTATTACCCATAAATGGATTGCTTACTTATCTGGGTTTGTGGTTAATACGCGACAAAAAGAAAATTGCCCTCAGCACCTAAATCGGTTAAGTGCAAAAAAAATCGACCTGTTGAAAAAGAACAAATGTTAAACTTTTCCCTATTTTTTCAAAAAGATAAAGTTGGTTGATCAATACTGACCTGTAGATAACAATACCAAAGTACAGGCAACTTCAACAGCTATCCCATTGTCTTCTAGCAATTTATAGAATTCTGGGTTTTCAGTACCCGGATTAAAGATGACTCTTTTAGGTTTTAAATTCAGTAAACCCCCGTAGTAATCAGGCTGACGGCTCGGGTTGATATATAAAGTTACCGTGTGAATATTTTGAAAATCATTTAAATTGGTCTTTATTTGTACGTCCCCGATGTTACCTTCTTTTAAACCGAATGCCTCAGTAATGATGTTATGGTCCCTTAGGCGCTTTATTGCCAAATTACTATAATGATTCGATTTTAAAGAGGCTCCAACGACAAGTGTTCTATACATTTGCGTAGGGTGTTAAAGTTTTACTATATATTGTAACGAATCTTAAAAAAGAACGTCTATTAGTAATATTGAAAAAAAAAGTTATTGACAAAGCTGTATGTTTATAGTTAATGGTTAGTGTTTAGTATAGCGGAGTCGATAACAGGAACCCTGGCAGCAATGTCAGGGTTTTGTTTTTAATATTTGAAAGAGTTTCGACTATTATAATTTTAAACTAAAAGTATTTCTTATAGAATTAGCATCATTTTAACTTCTCTTGATGTAACATCTTTTCAATCACATCGTCTATTATATAAAAGCCACAAGTACAAAACAAGTATTGACAAAACCAATGAATCAGAGGATTGGTTGGTGAACCTGATTAATTGATTTGTTGATAGAAGAAGCCCTGACGCATGTTAGGGCTTTGTTGTTTAACGTTTTACCATTTAATGATAGCACTACCCCAAGTGAAACCACTTCCAAAAGCGGCCAGCACCACCAAATCGCCCTCCTTGATCCTTCCTTGTTCCCATGCTTCTGTCAATGCGATAGGAATAGAGGCAGCCGTCGTATTCCCATAGCTCATTATATTGTTATACACCTGGTCGTTTGTAAGCCCGAACTTCTTTTGAACAAACTGCGAGATACGTAGGTTTGCCTGATGTGGAATTAACATATTAATATCTGCAGGAGTCAATCCATTGGCACCCAAACCCTCCATAATCACCTCACTAAATCGTACTACGGCGTTTTTAAATACAAACTGCCCATTCATATGAGGAAAATAAGATTCATCATTTGGGTCGTTATCCTCGATAATATCACTTACCCATCGTTTTCCCATTCCTGGAGCTATCAGTGAAAGTTCTTCGGCATGCTGCCCTTCCGAATGAAGATGGGTAGATAAAATTCCCTTGCCGGTGTCTTCTTCGCGTGTGAGTACAGCTGCACCGGCACCATCTCCAAAAATAACCGACACTCCCCTACCTCTGGTAGTCATATCAAGGCCGTGAGAGTGTAACTCAGAACCAATAACCAGAATGTTTGTGTACATACCGCTCTTGATATATTGATCCGCTACAGATACTGCGTATACAAAACCTGAGCATTGGTTCCTTACATCGAGTGCGCCTACCGTTTTGATTCCCAAATCGCGTTGTACCAGAACACCTGGTCCTGGGAAGTAATAATCAGGACTCAAGGTCGCAAAAATGATAAAATCAATATCATCCTTATCTATCCCTGCACGATCTATGGCAACTTTTGCAGCCTTTACACCCATGGTAGTAGTCGTATCCCCATCGCCTTCGATAACATGGCGACGCTCACGAATACCCGTTCTTTCCTGGATCCACTCATCACTGGTCTCCATTACCTTTGAAAGATCGTTATTGGTCACGACATTTTCAGGCAGGTAATATCCTAGTCCCGTAATTTTTGAGTTGTACATTATATGGTTGATTATGTTCTTTTAAAACAGTTTCGTTTCAAATGTAATGACTAAGATACTGAAAAATAAATGTTGGGGCAGGTAGTGGTTTCCGCTAGCTTAGCCAAGGTATTTTCTAAAACTGTTCACATCTACATCGGCCCTAAGATCATGTAGCAAATTATACAATCCGAAAAAAGTTCGGTTCATATATAGGAAATGCTTGGAACCCCGATTACCATTCATTTTACGAAGTTGCTCGTCTTTTGAAAACCGTTCGCTTAATTCGGCAATTTTTGACCAGAAACCATCTTCCCCAAAATCAAAACGCTCTTCATTGAAAGGCGCTGTAAACAGTGTAAGCATTTCTTTGAACAAAGCCGTAAAGAATTGCCGTTCCTCTTCCGAGTCGTTATTATTTAATATCTCTAATTGATATAATTTCTCTATAAAGAAGCTTTCGTTTTCAATGTTTTCTTTTTGTGCCAATTCAAAATAAGGTTCATAGAATTCATTGGGCACTTCTTTGATACAACCAAAATCTATAGCTATCAACTTTCCCTCTTTGCAAATTAGAAAATTCCCAGGATGTGGATCAGCATGTACCTTTCTAAGGCCATGTATCTGAAACATATAAAAATCCCATAAGGTTTGCCCTAAATGATTTCCCGTTTCCCTTGAGAAATCGGTTTTACAAAATTCACTTAAATGCAGCCCTTCCATCCAATCCATCGTGATGATTTTTTCACTGGAAAGTGCTTCGTAATAGTTTGGAAATTCTAAATTATCGATATGGTTACAGGCCTCGGTAATTTCTTTACTTTGCGCTATCTCCAAAGTATAGTTCGTCTCTTCTATAAGCTTATGCTCAACCTCCTTAAAGTACTTATCGGAATCTTTACCCTTAATATTGAACATGCGAATGGCAATGGGTTTCACTAGGGCCAAATCACTACTAATACTTTTCGCTACACCGGGGTACTGTATTTTCACAGCTAAAGGTTTCCCATCCTTTGTGGCCTTGTGCACCTGCCCGATACTGGCAGCATTGATCGAATCTTTGTCAAAGGTGTCAAATAAATCTTCAGGATATTTGCCCAAATATTTCTTAAAGGTCTTGCGCACAAGAGGTGCCGATAAGGGCGGGACAGAAAATTGGGAAAGGGAAAATTTTTCTACATAGGCATTGGGAAGCATGTTTTTCTCCATACTTAGCATCTGCGCTACTTTAAGGGCACTCCCCTTAAGGCTCTTAAGGCCATCATAAATATCCTCCGCATTATTTTCGTTGAGTTCCTCACGATCCAACTCGGGATTGATAAGTTTTTTACCGTAATACTTCACATAGTTTCCGCCGATTTTCACACCAGTCTTGACCAACTTGCTCGCACGTTCTATTTTCCCGGTGGGAATCTTGTCCAACGTTTTCATCTTTTCACTATTTTATGGAATACCTTTATTTATGCCATTTTCTCTTTGAACAGAAACTTACCAAAGTCAATGATATTTTCTAAGGGTGTATTATCGAATACGTCAAAAACAGTATTGATCGATTTTTCTATCGCCATGTCGGTCTTTTCAAAACCAGGAGAGTCATCATCGATCCAAAATCTAAGAACAAACATAAATTGAAGCCATGCACCCTCAGAAAAGAGTCTCGGGTTATGTTTGGTAATCTTTAAGGTTTTATCCGCGTTGGCATCCTCTATCAAATCTCTAGCAAAGGCCACTACATGTTTTCTTAGACCTTTCAGCTGGCCTGCGTTCTTCATAATACCGTTACCCTCCTCCAAACAGAAAAGTACGTAACTTCTATTTAAGGTCATAAGTTCAAAAAAAGAATAAAAGAAAGTCAGCATCTTTTCTTTGTTCGAAAAGCTTTCATATTCCTTATTTTTTTGCATTAAAGCTTCGGTATTGGTATAAAATTTAATCCAAATCGCTTTTTGCAGACCTTCCATTGAACCAAAATAACCGTAAAAGTCGGCTTCAGTTATTTCATTCGCTTTACAGAATTTGAAAATTGATTTGGGTGTTGTTTCGTATTCCAACACGTATTCCATATAGGCAGCAATGATAGCATCATCGGTCACCTTTTTTACCTTTGTCTTTGTAGCCATGCGTAGTGTTTTAGACTTTAAAATTACGAGGTTTGTCGTTTAAACTATGTTAAGTGATTGCTAAAGAAATATGCTACTAACAAAAACGTGCTTCCGGGGGAAAGCACGTTTTCAAACAACCTAACCAATAAATAATCAAACATGATTATGCAATGTGAATCTTTTTCATAGCGATTCTTTATACATAAATGCCCTAACAAATATAATATTGTTTAACTTATTTAAAGAAAAATTAAACAAAAAAATATGTTAAACTTTCAAAAGTCAAAAAAAGTCAATATTTATGGCGTCTGACATGCCCGAAAAGCCATTAACGAGGCCCGCTTTCTTTTTTAATGCCAGTTTGTCATATTAAGTTACAATGGTATTTTTTTTGTCAAGTAGAGATGAACGTCTAAATGGGCGTATATTTTCGTGAGATTAAAAACTCATCGCAACACAGAAATAAAATACAGATTATGGCAACAGGTAAAATCAACGTTTCGGTAGATAACATTTTTCCACTGATCAAAAAATTTCTTTACAGTGACCACGAAATTTTTCTTCGTGAGTTAATATCCAATGCAACGGATGCTACTTTGAAACTAAGGCACCTTACTTCGATAGGAGAGGCCAAAGTAGAATATGGCAATCCGATGATCGAGATAAAAGTGGATAAGGAAGGAAAAAAAATCCATTTGATAGACCAGGGAATCGGGATGACCGAGGAAGAGGTAAAAAAGTATATCAATGAAGTAGCCTTCTCAGGGGCCGAGGAATTCTTGAACAAGTATGAAGACGGTGCCAAAGATACCGGAATAATAGGTCATTTTGGTCTTGGGTTTTATTCAGCCTTCATGGTCGCCAGCAAAGTAGAAATCATTACCAAAAGCTATAAGGACGAGCCTGCTGTGCATTGGTCTTGCGATGGTTCGCCAAAGTTTAATCTTAAAAAAGGAAAGAAAGAAGATAGAGGTACTGAGATCGTACTTCATATTGCGGAGGATTCTACTGAATTTCTTGAGGATTCCCGATTAAACGAGCTGTTGAGCAAATACAATAAGTTCATGCCGATCCCTATCAAGTTCGGCACCAAGACCGAAACTCTTCCAAAACCCGAAGATACAAAAGAAGAGGATCCCGCACCCACACAGGAGGTGGATAATATCATTAATAATCCCAACCCGGCCTGGACCAAGCAACCAGCTGATTTAAAAGATGAAGATTATAGCGGATTCTATAGGGAACTCTACCCTATGCAGTTCGAGGAGCCTTTATTCAATATTCATTTGAATGTTGACTACCCGTTCAACCTCACCGGAATTTTATACTTCCCTAAGTTGACCAACGATTTAAGCATCCAAAAAGATCGTATACAACTGTATCAAAACCAGGTATTCGTAACTGATAATGTAGAAGGGATCGTACCTGAATTCTTGACAATGCTTCGTGGGGTAATCGACTCTCCCGATATTCCTTTGAACGTGTCGCGTTCCTATTTACAAGCCGACGGTGCGGTAAAAAAAATAGCCTCGTATATCTCAAGAAAAGTGGCCGATAAATTGAATTCCCTTTTCAAAAATAACAGGGAAGACTTTGAGAAAAAATGGAATGACATTAAAATCGTAATAGAATACGGCATGCTTTCGGAAGACAAGTTTTTCGAAAAGGCCGATAAGTTTGCGCTTTACCCGACCGTAGATGGCAATTACTATACATTCGAAGAACTTCAAGAGAAAATTAAAGATTCTCAGACCGATAAGGATGAGAAATTGGTTGCTCTATACACTACGGATGCCGAGGCGCAACATAGTTATATCGAAGCGGCCAAAGCCAAAGGTTACGAGGTACTTCTGATGGATTCTCCGATAATTGCCCATTTGATGCAAAAACTGGAGACTTCCAAAGAAAAACTGTCCTTTGCCCGTGTAGATGCAGACCACCTCGACAATCTTATCAAAAAAGAGGATACGCAAATCTCGAAACTTTCCGATGAGGAAAAAGAAAAACTTAAAACCAATTTAGAAGAGGTCATCGAGGACAAAACCTATACCATTCAATTGGAAGCGATGGACAGCGATGCCTCTCCTTTCATAATCACCGAACCTGAATTTATGCGCCGTATGAAAGATATGCAGCGCACAGGCGGTGGCGGTGGCGCTATGTTCGGTATGGGTGGCATGCCAGATATGTACAACCTTATTGTGAATACGAACCATGAACTAGTTGGGGAAATCTTAAACACAAAAACGACCAAGAAACGTGAACGTTTGATCAACCAGTCGATTGATTTGGCACGACTGTCAAAAGGCCTCCTGAAAGGTGAAGAGCTTACCAATTTTATTAAACGTAGCTACGAGATGGTAAAATAGACAGGAATAACACTCTAAATATCAACTAAAAGCCGCCTCTTTCGTTATGAAGGCGGCTTTTTTAATATCCTTTTACCTAAAACTATTGATTTTCAGAGACCTTTGCAAAATCTTCCTTTGCTTTTTCTGTTGGTCCGTTTTTTGATTTTTCACTTCCCTTTGGGAGATTGTTTTGCCCTTTCAGTGCGATTCTTGACAAGTTTCCATCATACAAAGGAGGTTGCCCCCCTTTTTT